>NZ_JBSAXD010000026.1:0-124002 GCF_053427715.1 Burkholderia sp. MR1-5-21 | reverse complement strand
TGAGGGCGTGACGGTGTTCCTCGTCGAGCAGAATGCGAACAAGGCGCTGGGAGTGGCCGATCGCGGGTATGTGCTGGAGACGGGGCGCGTGGTGCTCGCCGATACGGGCGCGAACCTGCTCGCCAACGACCGGATCAAGCAGGCTTATCTGGGCGGGTGATGACGGCGCGTCATCGCGATGCAGCGGCAACGCGGAGACGCAGCCCGGTTCCCCGATTTGCCCTGCGAGGCCGCAGCCGAGCTGGCGGCGCACGGCCCGCAACGATCTGATGAAAACGAATTCCCCCCGGATTCCGTATCCCGCAACACGTGTATAAGCGTTCGATATAGCTGCTAGGTCGAAACAGTATTTCCTCGTATAGGCGCATTCTTTTTACACTGGCCCTGTCCTTTGGAAACCGAATCGACCGATACACGTGATGACTACTCTCCGACCGTTGCCGTCGTGCCAGTTGCTGATCGACGGGAGCTGGGTCGATGGCGTCAGCCAGCGACCGGTGCTCGACAAATATTCGCTCGACACCTGTGCGATCCTGCACGTGCCGTCGCCGGAGCAGGTCCGGGCCGCGGTCGCGGCGGCACACGCGGGTTGGCTTGCAGCCAGCAGATCCCCATACGAACGCGGTGCGGTGCTCGAACGTGCCGCCGTCGAACTGGCGCATCGCAACGAAGAACTGGTCGACGTGTTGCGACGAGAAGCCGGGTTCACGCGTGCCGACGCGCTGGCGGAAGTCGCGCGTTGCGTACAGACGTTCCGCCTGAGTGCGGAGGAAGCCCGCCAGTTGCGGGGCGACATGATTCCGCTCGACGGTGCGCCGAATCAGCGCGGCCGGCTCGGGTTCACGATCCGGGTTCCGCTGGGCGTCGTCTGCGCGATCACGCCGTTCAACGCTCCGCTCAACACGGTGGCTCACAAGGTCGCGCCGGCGCTTGCCGCAGGTAACGCGATCGTGCTGAAGCCTTCCTCGCAGACCCCGTCGCCGGCGAACATCATCGCGGAAGCCTTGCTGAAGGCGGGGCTCGATCCGAAGCTGATTTCGGTGCTGCATGGCGGCGCCGATGTCGCGAAGGCGCTGCTCGACGAGCCGCTCGTGCGGTTCTATGCGTTTACCGGCAGCACGGAGGTCGGCCGGGACATCCAGCGCCGCGCGGGATTGCGGCGCACCCAG
The DNA here is from genome assembly GCF_053427715.1 of Burkholderia sp. MR1-5-21. Classification (NCBI taxonomy): domain Bacteria; kingdom Pseudomonadati; phylum Pseudomonadota; class Betaproteobacteria; order Burkholderiales; family Burkholderiaceae; genus Burkholderia; species Burkholderia sp. MR1-5-21. The sequence goes on along the minus strand of NZ_JBSAXD010000026.1, from coordinate 122,833 downwards.
ATGGAACTCGGCAGCATTGCGTTCACGATTGTCGCGGACGACGCCGACCTCGACGTTGCATTGCCGAAGATCGTCAGCGCCGGCTACCGCAAGGCCGGGCAGGTGTGCACGTCGGTACAGATCCTGCTTGTGCATCGTACGCTCGTCGAACGCGTCGCGCAGCGGCTCGGCGCGCTCGTGAACGCGTTGCCGTACGGCGATCCGGCACGCGCGTCGACGGTCGTCGGACCGGTGATCAGCGAAGCGGCGGCGATCCGGATCGAACAATGGATCGACGCGGCGATCGCCGGCGGAGCGACGCGCGTGGCCGGCGGGCCGCGCGAAAGGGCGGTGGTCCCGCCGACGCTGCTGACGGACATCGACGATGCGATGGCCGTGTCGTGCAACGAGATTTTCGGCCCGGTGATGTCGATTGTGCCGTTCGACACGCTGGACGAAGCCTGTGCCCGCGTGAACGCGACGCCGTACGGGCTGGCGACCGGCTTGTTCACGAACCGGCTGCATGACGCGTTCCATGCCGCGCGCACGCTGCACGTGGGCGGCGTACATATCAACGAGACATCGAGTTCGCGCGTCGACCTGATGCCTTACGGCGGCAGCAAGGAGAGCGGCTTCGGACGGGAAGGACCGCATTACGCGATTCGCGAGATGAGCGAGGAACGACTGGTGACGATCCTGACCTGAATCGGGACAGACACGAAGCGCGAGGAGACAGCAGCATGGCTGAGATGAAAGGCGGCGAACTGATCGCCGAGTATCTGGTGCAGGAAGAGGTGCCCTATGTGTTCGGCATCTGCGGGCATGGCAATGTCGGCATCCTGGACGCACTTTACGACGTGCGCGATAGCGTCAAGCTCGTTTCGCCCCGTCACGAGCAATGCGCCGGTCACATGGCGGATGCCTATTTTCGCGTCAGGCATCGTCCGGTCGCGACGCTGACGTCGACCGGGCCCGGCTCGGCGAACATGGTCATGTCGCTCGCGACCGCGCTGTCCGATTCGTCTGCATTCCTGGCGATTACCGCGAACGTACCGACGAGCCAGGCGAATCGCGGCCCGTTCCAGGAACTGTATGCGCACAACCAGGCCGACTTTGCGACGGTGCTGCGGCCGGTCGTGAAGCGCTCGTTCCAGCCGTCGCGCGTCGACATGCTGCCGCTTGCATTGCGTCAGTCGTTCAATACGATGGTGACCGGCAGGCCCGGGCCGGTGAATCTGGACATCCCGTACAACGTTTTCCAGGAATCGGCCGACGTGGACATTCCGCCGCGCTCGCACCTGGACGCGGCCCACCGGCCGGCAGCCAATGACGACGAGATAACGCATGTCCTGAACCTGCTGGCGCATGCCAGGCGGGCGGTGTTCTTCATCGGCCACGGTGCGACGTTGTCCGAGGCCGGGCCGGTGCTGCAGGAACTGGTCGATGCGCTCGGCATCCCGGTCATCACGTCACCGAACGGGATGGGGTGCATCAATGGAGCGCACCCGCTGGCGCTAGGCTTCATCGGCCGAAACGGCGCGTATCCCGCGAACCAGGCGGGCCGTCATGCCGATCTGGTGCTCACGGTGGGTACGCGATTCGATGACCGTTCGTCGTCGACCTGGCACCCCGGCTACTCGTGGAATTTCCCGAAGACGAAGCTCGTACATGTCGACATCGATCCGCAGGAGCTTGGCCGCAACTACCCGCCGACGCTCGGGATCGTCGCCGATGCACGCACGTTCCTTCAACAGCTTCATACAGCCGTGGCGTCGCGCGCCGATCTGAATCCGGCACGCTTCACGGAATGGCGGGCGCAGATCGAAGGATGGCAGCGCGAATGGGAGGCGTTCGTCGCGCCGCACTTTGGCGCGTCGACGCATCCGCTGCGTCCGGAGTTCGTGGTCGGCACGCTGCAAAAGGTGCTGCCGGACGACGTGATCCTGTCGCTCGACTCGGGCGTCCACCACAACTGGTTCATGCAGTTCTGGAAGGCGAAGCGCCCTCAGAGCATGCTGAACAGCTGGGGCTATTCGTCGATGGGGTTCGGCGTGTGCGGGGTGCTCGGCGCCCAGCTCGCGGCCCCGGACAGGCCATGCGTGGCGGTCGTCGGCGACGGCGGCTTCACGATGACGCCCTACGTGCTGTGCACGGCCGTCGAATACAACCTGCCGTGCGTGTGGGTGATCTGGAACAACTTCGCGTGGGGCGCGATTCGCGATCTCCAGTACGGCCTGTTCGACGGCCGCGAGATCGGCACGGCGTTCTACAACGGCCGGACCGGCACGCCGTACAACCCCGATTTCGCCGCATGGGCCCGCGCATGCGGGGCCGACGGCGTCACGGTCACGCGACCGCAGGATCTGGCGGGCGCGATGGAGACGGCACTGCGCAACCGCCGCCCGTGCGTGATCGACGTGCATGTGGATGCCGATGTCCGCCCCCCGTCGACCGGTACCTGGCAATTGCCGCCCATCCCGTATCGAGAGCCCGTATTCGGCGGCCCGTACCGCCAGTAAGACCGCCCATTCCGTGTCGTTGGCGGGACGGACGATGGGCACGCTCACGCAGATCGTGCGTGAAGTTTCAACCTCGACTGGAGATACGTGGCTGTGCCGCGCGATGAGGTCATGGCGAACGACGATTACGACGTAGTGGTGGTGGGCGGCGGCGGTGCGGGGCTTGCGGCGGCGATCGAGGCGCGAGCGAGCGGCGCGACCGTGCTGCTGCTCGAGAAGAATCCGAAGCTCGGCGGGTCGACTGCGTGGTCGATCGGCTCGGTCAGTTCGAGTCGCACCCCGCATCAACGTGCGAAGGGCATCGACGACAACCCTCACGATCACTGGGCGGATATGCCCGGCTTCGCGGGTGATCTCGACCCGCGCGACAACCCCGAATTGCGCCGCATCCTGTGCGACGACATTCCCGACACGTTCCAGTGGCTGCTCGATTCGGGCATACGCTTCATGGGGCCCATGCCCGAGCCGCCGCATCGTCAGCCGCGGATGCATAACGTGCTGCCGAATTCACGCTCGTTCATCTATCACCTGGAGCGTCGGGCTCGGCAGGCCGGCGTCGAGATCAGGACACAGGCGACGGTCACGGAACTCGTCGTGACCGCCGGTCGGGTCAACGGCGTGAAGGTCCGCTGCGCAGACAACGTGTCGACCCTGGTCGCCCGCGGCGGGGTCGTGCTGGCCGCTGGCGATTTCACGAACGATCCGGGTTTCAAGGCACGCTTCATGGGTGCGCAGAAAGCCAAGGTCGAGGGTGTCAATGTGACGGCCACGGGCGACGGCCAGCGCATGGCCGAAGCGCTGGGTGCGTCCGTCGTCAACGGCGACCTGGCGTTGGGGCCCGAGTTGCGCTTCATCGCACCGGCAAAGGAGACGTTCGTCCGGAGGCTGCCGCCCTGGCGATGGCTCGCGGTGTTCATGCAGTGGTCGATGGCACACGTTCCCGATGTCATCCTGAGGCCATTCCTGATGAAGTTCCTCACGACGGCGCTGGCACCGTCCCGCGCGCTGTTCGACGACGGCGCCGTGCTCGTCAATCGGCGGGGCGAGCGCTTCTGCGATGAACGGGGCGACCCGGCGCTGGCGTTGCCGGATCAGGACGGCAAGGAGGGCTACATCGTGCTGAACGGCGCATTGGCACGCCGTTACGAGGCCTGGCCGCACTTCATCTCGACGGCGCCCGGCGTCGCATACGCGTATGTCGCGGACTATCGGCGCAACCGCCGCGACATCCATACGGACGCATCGTCGGCGAACGAACTCGCACGCCGGCTCGGCATGAATCCCGAGGCCATCGCACGCAGCGTCGCCCATTTGCCGCCCGATGCCGGTCGCGGACCGCGTTATGTCGCGCTGGGGCCGGTGCGCGCGGTATTCGTTCATGCGGAGGGCGGGCTGAAGGTCGATCTTCAGCATCGTGTGCTCGACGCCCATGCTGCGCCGATCACCGGTTTGTACGCGGCGGGCTCGACCGGGCAGGGCGGCCTGCTGCTGAAAGGCCATGGCCATCACCTCGCGTGGGCATTCGTATCCGGACGTCGGGCTGGGCGCCACGCGGCGCACGAGGCCGCCGATCCGACCGGTGCAGCATGCCACACCGGCACCACCATGACGCGCGTATACACGGCGCATTAGCCGGCTTTCACTCGCCTTCCCGAACCAAAAGACGCGGAGACAACAGATGGACACAATGCGGCATCTTGCAGGCAGCGTTTCCCGACGGGGCCGGAAGCGATCGCTGCGTGTCTCGGGACGAAACGCCAGAATGCGCGCGGCAGCGATGTGCTCCAAGGAAAACTCATGAACGCAATGTCAGCAGAGATCCACGGCGGCCGTACGCCCGGCATCAATACGTACGGCTATATCTGGAGCGAACCGGTCGTCGCCTGTCTCGCACGGTTGTCCAGGCACGGGTTCAGAAGCTTCGAGCCGGTGATCAATCCGCCTCACCTGCCGCTCGACGGCCCGGCCCCGGACGAATGTGCGTCGCTGCAGCGCATGGTCGATGACGGACAGATCGAGCTGACGTCGCTCAACCTGCCTAGCCTGGACGTCAATCTCGCCAGTCCGCTTGTCGAGATGCGCAGGTATTCGCTCGCGATCTACCGGCGGGCGATCGATCTTGCCGCGCGGCTGCGCATCCCGCGGCTGATCGTGGTGCCGGGCCGGCTGAATCCGCTGCTCGCACCACCGGCCGCGCACCTTCATGAATGGCTCGTGTCCAGTCTGAGCGAGCTGGTTCCGTACGCGGAAGAGCGGGGCGTGGGGCTTGCGCTCGAGAACGTTCCATTTGCCGCGCTGCCGCGCGCGCTCGACCTGGCGGCCTTCGTCGATACCGTGAACTCGCCCGTGCTCAGCGTCTGCTACGACGTCGCGAACGCGCACTTCATCGGCGAGTTGCCGCATGAAGGTGTCGGACTGCTTGGCGAGCGGATCTCGGTGATCCACATGTCGGATACGGGCACCCAGCGCTGGGGACACGAAGAGATCGGCCATGGCACCGTCCCTTTCGGCGCGCTGGCCGGCAGTCTCGATGCGATCGGCTATCGCGGACCTTGCCTGCTCGAGATCGTGGCGCCCGACCCGGCGCCCGCGATCGTCCGCAGCGCATCCGCGCTGGCTTCGCTCGGTGCATGGCGCATTCCGGCCGCGCGGTGATACCAACCGATTCGATCAGCGGCATTTGCAGGAGACCGGACACTGACACGCGCGCCCGCGAAGCGGAGCGGCCTGCCGTAGTACCTCGAGTATTGACTGATTCTGACCAGAAGGAACTGACGATGACGCAACCTGAACAACCTCGCGGCGCCCATCCTCCCGCGGTAACGCAAAAGCTCGGCGAACTGCTGTGGGTGCAATACCCAGGCCACTTCAACCAGGCACTGTCGAAAGCCATTGTCACGCCGGAGACCGTCAATAGCCGCTTCTTCGACCATCGAATCTCGTGCTACGAGCCGGGCGCATACGTCGAATCGCACGTGCACAAGGTGCAGGAGCAGATCTATCACGTGCTGTCCGGCGAAGGCGTGCTTGTCGTCGATGGCGAACGCCGGCACGTGCGTCGCGACGACGTGACCTTCATCCCTCCCGGCGTCGTCCACGAACTGCATTGCACCGGCACCGACACGCTCGTCTTCCTCGTGATTACGAGTCCGCCTACCGACGAAGTACCGGTCTGACCCGGCCAGGAGAGTGACGAAATGGCACACATTGCTGTAACAGGCGCGGGCGGCTGGCTCGGCATCGCAATCGTTCGCGCGCTCGCTGCTCGCGGCGATACCGTCCATGCATTCGATCTGGAAGTGGGCAGCGGGCTCGACGCGGTTGTTGCCGACGCGGCGGCGCATGACCGGCGTGTCCTCGCGTCGGCGCTCGATATTCGCGATGCCGGTGCGGTGCGCGCCGCGCTGGAGAAAGCGCAACCCGACGCGATCGTTCACTGCGCCGCGATCGTCGGCGTGCTTGCGGCCGAACACGTGCCCGTGGCGGCACTGCGCGTCAACGTGGAAGGCACGCTGAACGTGCTCGAAGCGATGCGCGTGCTGGGCATCCGCCGGATGGTGCATCTGAGTACCGAGGAGACCTACGGCGACTTCCAGGCGCCCGTGATCGACGAAGATCATCCGCAGCAGCCGGAAAGCATTTACGGACTCACCAAGCAGATCGCGGAACAGTTCTGCCGCTATTACCAGAAGAAGCACGGGCTGGAATGCATCCACATCCGCACCTGCTGGGTCTATGGTCCGCATCTGCCTCGCGCACGTGTGCCGAAGACGTTCATCGACGCCGCTCTCGCAGGCGAGCCGTATCGTCTCGAATCGGGCGGGGATCTGGAAGTCGACCAGGTCTACATCGACGATACGGTAGCGGGTGTGCTGCTTGCGCTCGACAAGCCGGTCCATCGCTTTGACGCTTACCATATCGCGACCGGCGCCGCGCCGTCGATCAGGCAGGTGGCGGACATCGTCAACGAGGTCGTGCCGGGTGCGCGCATCACGGCGGAGGACGGTCCTTATCTTCACGGCGGCAAGATTCCCTGCGCGAAAAAAGGGGCGCTCGACATCCGGCGAGCGCGCGCCGAACTCGGTTACGCGTCCCGCTACGACATCCGGCGCGGCATCGAGGCGACGATCGACGCGACGCGTGCCGAACGCCGCAGTGTTGCCGCCGACGATTCAGGCGGCTCGCGGCGCTGAGGATGCCGCTGCGGCCCGCGTGAGGTCTTCGACGGGCCGCATCCGACGAGCGGCCCGCATCCGGGCAGTGGAGCCCGGACATCCGCTCGCCTGCTGCTGGCACGGTGCTTGCCACCTGGTCAGGTTCGTTGACATCAGGATACGGAGCAACTAGATTTCTGGCGATGACGTCCGTCTTTGCCACAGGAGCACATCATGTCAGTAGACGCGAAATACAAGACCACGGCCACTGCGACCGGTGGGGGGCGCGACGGCAAGACTGCGCTCGCCGATGGCACGATGGCGCTGCAGCTCACGGTTCCGAAGGAACTCGGCGGCCCCGGCGGAGACGGTGCCAACCCGGAAAAGCTGTTCGCACTCGGCTACTCGGCCTGCTTCCTTGGTGCGATGAGGGTTGCATCGACGCAGACCAGGATCAAGGTTCCGGAAGGGTCGACCGTCACGGCGACGATCGGCATCGGTCCACGCTCGGAAGGGGGCTTTGGCATCACCGCCGAACTCGATGTCTATCTGCCCGGCCTGCCGGAAGCCGACGCGGGCAAGCTCGTCGAAACGACACACGGCATCTGTCCGTACTCGAACGCCATCAAGGCCAGTGTGGACGTGAAGACAACCACGCGTGCCTGAGATTCGGAAAGAGATGCCGTGCGCAAACTTGCCGTACGGCATGGTCAGGAACAGCGCCATGACCGTTCCCAGGTGCAGCGCGAGGAGCAGGCCGGTTGCGTGGCTTTCCTGGCCGGCAAGCAATGCAAGTCCGGTTGCCGATACGGCCAGCAAGTCTCCGACATGCAGCTTCAACGGCAATCCGGAGGCGCGCGAAGGCATCTCGACGCGTGCGTCCGCATGTCGCGAATCACGCTGCCTCGGCATCAGTGCCGGTACCGTAGGCCGGCGCATCGGCGGTTTGCTCGAGCGCGAGAGTCACGCCTTGCCAATGACCGTCGGTGACGAGCTTCCGTATCACCGTCTTGACCTCCTGCCTGACCAGTGCGGCGCAAGGTGAAAGCTTGTCCGGCGCAAGCGAATAGAGGAAGTTGCGGCGGGTCATGACGGCATCCGAGATCTTCAGCGCGCGCCAGTTCTCGCGATGGTCGTGCACAGAATACAGCGCGGACATCGGCTTGATCGTCACGCCGGTTCCTTCTTCCACGCAAGCCATGACGAGCGGGAGGGAATCGATTTCCGCGACGGGCTGCATCGAGAGCCCGCGCCGCTCGATTTCCTGAACGATGCGTCGCCTCAGGCTATGGTCTTCGGAGGGCAGTATCAGCGGCAGCCGCGCGACGTCTTCGAGGCGCAGGGACGTCGTATCCGCCGGGATCAGCGGACAATGCGCGATTGCGATGACGAAGAGTTCCTCGTCGAGCAACGGCTCGACGGCCAGTTCGGAAGCCGCGGTCTGGCTGAACAGCACGGCCATATCCAGTTGTCCCATGCGCGTCATGTGCTCGATATGACCGCTCAGGCCCTCGACCACGTTGAGCACGATGCCCGGATAGGTGTCGCGCAAGTGACGCAGGAGCGGCAACCCGAGAACTCGCACCGTCGTCGGTGCGAGGCCGATCGACACGCGCCCGCTGACCTGTGCAGCGTCCTGTCGGGCGATCGCGATGGTCTGGTCGAACTGGCGAAGCAGAAACTTCGCATGGTGATAGAGCGCGGACCCGTTTTCCGTCGGCTCGACGCCTCGGGCCGACCGTGTCAGGAGCGGCCTGCCGACGACTTCCTCGAGCTTGGCCACCTGCTGACTCAATGCCGGCTGCGCAATGAACAGCTGGCGCGAGGCCTTCGCGAGACTGCCGCTTTCCACGATCTGCACGAAGTAGCGCAATTGACGGACGTCCATCGTGACAGTCTCCCATGCCTCCAACTATAAGCAGCCAGTATAGCGGTTAGCGGAAAACAATAGTATTCCTTAGTGAGTGAGGTCTCTGGACTTTCCTCGCCATCGTGCGTCGGGATGCGGGGCAACGGCCGGTCGCCCGGACGACGGCCCGTACCGGAACGCGTCCTCGGGCGCTGTCGCGAGGTCCCGTTCGCAGGCGGATCGCATCGCCTGAACCGGAAAGGTGTTCGCGGACGGAAGCCCGCCCGCGAACGAAATGATCCCGGGCCGCTCCGTTGCCTTCAGGATTGTGCGAGTCACCGGGCCCGTCAGGGCCCGTGCTCTTCGCGAGAACGGGATATCGTCTCGCATCACGTCTCCATGTTGTCGTTTTTGTCCGGCTGCGTTTTTTATGCGGCCTTGATGGTGCTGCGCGAACGGGTGCCGGTGCCGCTTCCAGGCGGCGCGGAGAGTGCGGCCAGCGCGTCGGCGCGCCGGTCGACATGATCGCGCATGGCCTTTTCCTTGACGGGGCCGAAACCGCGGATCTCCAACGGGAGCGACGCGAACGTCACCGCCTGCTCGAGCTTGCGTTCGGTCAGCGACGCGCACACGCTGCGGATGTCGTCGAAGTATTCGGCAACGAGACGTCGCTCCGCACGCCGCTCGGCGGTGTAGCCGAAGACGTCGAGCGACGTGCCGCGCAGGCCACGCAAGCCGGCGACGGCTTTCAGGACCGGGAAGATCCACGGGCCGAATTTTCGCTTCTTCGGACGACCGGTGCGCGGGTCGACACTGGAGAAGAGCGGAGGGGCAAGCCAGAGCGATACCTTGTCGGCGTTCGAGAATTGCGCCGTCAACGATTCGCGGAATGCCGGCGCGGAGTACAAGCGCGCGACCTCATACTCGTCCTTGTACGCCATCAGTTTGTAGGCGCTTCGGGCAACAGCGGCCCCGAACACGTCACCCTTTCCGCCAGCCTTCGCTTCGGCATGGCATGCAAGCGCAACGAGATCGGCATACTTCCGTGCGTAAGCGTCCCCCTGGTACTCGACAAGCCGCTGCCGGTGGAGCGCCACGAGTTCGTCCAGCGTGGCGGCTTCCGCCTTCGACGACGCAGCCGGACCCTGGATCGTGCTCAACGCGTCCGGTCGGGCAGCGATGATGCGCCCCCAGTTGAACGCCGACTTGTTCATGTCGACTGCCGCACCGTTGCGCTCGATGATCTGGTCGATGGACTCGCGGCTCAGCGGCACCAGACCCTTCTGCCACGCATAGCCCAACATGAGCGTGTGCGTCGGCAGCGTGTCGCCGAAGATGCTCTGCGCGATCGCACCCGCATCGAACGCATGGAACGACTCGGCGTTGCATCGATTGCGAACCCGGTCGTGCATCAGCTTCGTCGGCAACGCGGCATCCCGGTTGCTGACGATGTCGGGCGTCGGCGTCGGCGCGAGATTGAGCACGGCCGAGGTTCGCTTCTGCGACAGCCGGAGCAGCGAATCGGGCGCGGCCGAAACGACGAGGTCCGCACCGAGCAGCAGATCTGCCTTGCCTTCGCCGATGCGCGACGCGGCGATCTGGTCATCCGTCGCGGCGATGCGCACCTGGCTCACCACGGCGCCGTTCTTTTGCGCCATGCCCGTGAAATCGAGCACCGTGGACGCGAGGCCGTCGACGCTGGCAGCGGCGCCGAGAATCGCGCCCATCGTCAGCACGCCGGAACCGCCGATGCCGGTGATGTAGACATTGAACGGCTCGTCGAGCGCCGGGAGCGCCGGAGCAGGGAGGCTCGCCAGCAAGTCGGCTTCCATTCCTGCGAGCCGCTTGCTGTCAGGCTTGCGGACCTTGACGCCTTCCACTTCGACGAAGCTCGGGCAGAACCCCTTCACGCACGAGAAATCCTTGTTGCAGGCACTCTGGTTGATCGCGCGCTTGCGGCCGAGCGGCGTATCGACAGGCTCGATGGAGATGCAGTTGGACTGGACGGAGCAATCGCCGCAGCCCTCGCAGACTTCCTGATTGATGAAGACCCGGCGATCCGGATCGGGCATTTCCTTGCGCTTGCGGCGACGCCGCTTCTCCGCGGCACAGGTCTGCTCGTAGACGATCGCCGTGACGCCCGGCACTTCGCGAAGCTGCCGTTGCACCGCATCGAGCTGGTCGCGATGGTACACGCCGACATCCGGCGCAAGTTCGCTATTGCCTTCCCAGCGTGCCGGGTTGTCGGTCACGAACGCGATCTTCTCGACGCCTTCCGCGTGCAGCTGGCGCGTGATGCGGGCAGGATCGTTCGTGCCTTCGGTCGGCTGGCCGCCCGTCATCGCGACCGCGTCGTTGTACAGGATCTTGTACGTGATGTTGGTTTTCGCCGCGACGGCTGCGCGAATCGCGAGCAGGCCGGAATGCTGGTAGGTGCCGTCGCCGAGGTTCTGGAACACGTGCGCCGTCTTCGAAAACGGCGCTGCGCCGATCCACTGGGCGCCTTCCCCGCCCATGTGGCTGGCCACCTTGGTCTTCAGTTCCGGCTGGGACAGCGCGATGACGTGACAGCCGATCCCGCCGCCGCTGATCGAGCCGTCCGGCGTGCGCGTCGACGTATTGTGCGGGCAGCCGGAACAGAAAAACGGCCGGCGCACCGGGATGACGGCGGTGGAGGGCTTTTTCGCGGCGGCGTCGAGCTCGGCCAGCCGCTCGCGCACCTCGGGCAAATCGATGCCGTTGGCCAGCATCCGGCGCACCAGCACGCCTGCAACGAGGTAGGCGCTGAATTCCCATACTTCCGGAAGGAGCGCATTGCCGGCCGGGTCGGCCTTCCCCGAGATGACGGGGCGTTGCGCGTCCGGCCGATGGAACAGCGCTTCCTTGAGCTGGGCTTCGACGTTCGCGCGCTTTTCCTCGATGACGAGCACTTCGCGATGTCCCGAGGCAAACTCGCATGCCCCATCGGTTTCGAGCGGCCAGCTCATCGCAACCTTGTACACCGATACGCCCATCGCACGCAGCGCAGCGTCGCTCAGGCCGAGATCGCGGCAGGCTTGCATGAAGTCCTGATGCGCCTTGCCGACCGTGATGATGCCCAGTCGCTTCGTCGGCGCATCGACTACGACGCGGTCGAGCCGATTCGCCCGTGCCCACGCGCGCGCGGCAGGGAGCCGTTCGTCGATCAACCGGCGTTCGTACTCGCCGCGCTGGGCCGGCCACGACAGCGTCGGGTCCCAGTTCAGGCCGTGCGCGGGCATCGGGAAATCGGTCGGCGCGTGGAATGCCGGCCAGGTTGCCATATCGATCGACGCCGCGGTTTCGACGACCTCCGCGATCGTCTTGAGCGACACCCACAGGCCGGTGTAACGGGACATCTCGATGCCGGCCAGGCCGAATTCGATCACTTCGCGGACATTGCTCGGCTGCAGCACCGGAATCGACGCGGAATGAAAAATGCCGTCGGTCTGGTGAGGCCACATGGACGACTGCGCAGCATGGTCGTCGCCGGAAATCGCAAGCACGCCGCCCAGCTTCGACGTGCCCATCATGTTGGCGTTGCGGAATACGTCGCCGGTCCGGTCGACGCCGGGGCCCTTGCCATACCAGATGCCGAAGACGCCGTCGACTTTCGTATCGCCGAAGACGGTATGCATCTGCGCGCCCCAAAGCGCGGTCGCAGCAAGGTCCTCGTTCAGTCCAGGCTGGAAGACGATGTCGTGCGCGGCAAGCTGTTTCGATGCCTTCCACAACTGCTGGTCGTATACGCCGAGCGGCGACCCGCGATACCCGGATATCAGGCCACCGGTGTTGAGGCCGAGCGCCCGGTCGCGCTCGCGTTGAATCATCGGCAGGCGAACCAGCGCCTGGATGCCGGTGATGAAGGTGCGTTGTCGGCTTTGGGCCGAGCCCGAGGCGCCATGCGACTTCAGCTCAGTACTCACGAATGTCTCCAGAATTCAACTTCTCGAACGATGAGTAAGTTTATGGCTTCGTGTCGAATGTTTTGCGCCAATATGAATTACCAATGTCGGTTTGGTTGGATGCTTTGAACTAGTTATGAAAACTGAATTAGTATCAATGAACCAATATTTTTGTCCGTGTGGGGCCGGTCGCGCTGGAGGGGGCTGAAAAGAAGGCCGAACAGGCGACGGAGGTCCCTGCCGCCTGGAAGCGATGCTGCGCTATCCGGCCGTTCGTCGCCGGCGCGCATATCGAGTCGGCGAGTACGAGGATGGTTTTGAGCCGGCGTGCTGCGCACGATCCGGCGTGAGCACGCCGATCTGCTCGCCCTCTGGACACGATTGTCCGCGGTGAGGACATGTCCTTGAAGACCGGCGATCGTCGACACATCATGCGTCATTCGTCAGCAGCGACAGCCCGAGTCCGGCACGGCGCCACAGCCACGGGCTCGGACGGTAGCGCATGTCGCCTGTCAGGCTCGCGAGGTTGCGCAATGTGTCGAGTACCAGCCGCGGACCGATGGCATCGCCGAGCGCCAACGGCCCCTTCGGGTAGCCGAGGCCGAGATGGACCGCGAGATCGATGTCCGAGGGCAACGCAATGCGCTGCTGTGCGATGTCGCTGGCGATGTTGATGATGGAGCAGACGATGCGCTGCGCCACGAACCCGGCCGAATCGCGGATCACCGTTACCGGTACGCCATCGCTTGCGAACAGCGCATGTGCCATGTCACGCATCGCGCGGGTGGTGGCGGGCGTCGTCATGACGGTCCGGCGGCGGGTTGCCTGGAGCGGCAGGAGCGTGTCGATTGCGACGACGCGGCTCGCGTCCAGGCCTTCGTCGAGCGCGCAGGTGGTGGCATCGCGACCCAGTGGCGTGACCACGATCAGGGCACCGGTCGATGGCGCGTCGCCCTCCTCGGTCGACACACCCAGCGTGTCCAGCAGCGCGACCACCCTCTCGTGACCGCGTCGGTCTGCACGACTGACCCAGATGCTGGCAGGCCGTTCGGACGGTGCGGTTGCGGGTGCTGCCCCCTGTTTCCGACCATCATCGTATCGATAGAATCCGGCACCGGCCTTGCGGCCGACCAGGCCGCCGACCGCGCGAATCGCCGTGATCGGGGACGGGCGGTAACGGGGCTCCTGATAGAACTGGTTGTAGATCGACTCCATCACCGGATGCGACACGTCGAGCCCGGTCAGATCCATCAGCTCGAACGGGCCCATTCGAAAGCCGGCCTGCTCGCGCATGATGTCGTCGATGTCAGAGAACGCCGCAACGCCTTCCTGCGCGACTTTGAGGCCTTCGATGTTCATGGCCCGGCCTGCGTGATTGACGATGAAGCCGGGCATGTCGTTGCAGCGCACGGGTGTATGACCGATGCGTCGAGCAAGCGCCATCAGCGCATCGCCTACGGCCGGGTCGCCGGAAATACCGTCGATGACTTCGACCACCTTCATCAACGGTACCGGATTGAAGAAGTGGTAGCCGGCGATGCGCGCCGGATATCTGGCGCCGGCGGCGATCGCCGTGATCGACAGCGACGACGTGTTGGACGCAATGATTGCGTCGCGACGCAGGATCGCTTCCAGTTCGGCGATCAACTGGCGCTTGATGTCGAGCTTCTCGACGATCGCTTCGATTACGAGATCGCAGCCGTCGAACTCTTGGAGTGCCGTACAGGGGCGTACGCGCGCGAGCGCGGCCGCGCCGTCTTCCACGCTCAGCTTCCCCTTGTCTGCCAGTCTGGCGAACGTGTCCTGCAAGTACGCGCGAGCGGCAGTCAGCGCTTGCGGACTGGTATCGAAGAGATTGACGGCGAGGCCGGCCAATGCAGCAATTTGCGCGATGCCACGGCCCATGGCGCCTGCGCCTACGATGCCGATGGTTTCGAGCGGGATGGGTGACGTAGAGGTATGCATGTGAGATTCCGGAGAGTGCGACATAAGTCCTCACGGTTTCAGGAGATGACTGTCGGCTCCCAGCGCGGGCGAGGGCTGCTCCAGGTCCGGCGCACGGAACGCGGTTGCGACGGGAACCGGAAGTGCCGGCAGCGCGGTGCCGGACGCTGTCCGTACCGTGCGGTCAAAAATGCCGCGTACGACGAAATGCGGATCGCGGCTCGCCTCCTCGAGGCTCACCACGCGGCTCGTACAGACATCGTGTCCGGAGAATCGGTCCAGCCAGTAGGCAACAGGGTGTATTGCGATCGCCTCGGCGACGGCGTCGATCGCATGAGCCGGCGACATCCGGGCCAGTGCTTCGACCTCGAGCCCGACGAGCGCGACGAAGTTGCTCCAGAACTTGTCTTCGATCGGGGCCGCCGCCAGAAAGGCGCCATCGGCGGTGCGGTAGATCTGGTAGCGAGGCGAGCCGCCCGTCACGAGATCGGCGGCGGGGCGCGGCCACTGCCCCTGTGCACCGCCGCCGAGCCCCCAGTACTGGAACGTGAAGAGATTCTCGGCCATCGAAACATCGAGATGCGCGCCCTGGCCGGTACGGTCCCGCTGCCGCAACGCAAGCAGGATATTGATCATGGCGGGATAGGCACCCGCTGCAATGTCCGCAATCAGCGCAGGCGGCAGACCGGGTCTGCCGTCCGTGCCGGCCGTCAACGACAGCATGCCAGCCGCAGCGACATAGTTGAGATCGTGGGCGGCTTCCAGCGCACGCGGCCCATCCTGACCGAAGCCGGTGATCGAGCAATACACGAGGCGCGGGTTGCGTTTCGCGACAGCCGCGTAGCCGAGCCCGAGCCGCTCCATCACGCCCGGCCGGAACTGCTCGACGAGCACATCGGCCTCTTCGATCATCGGTGCGAGCCGCTCGAGGGCGTCCGGTGACTTCAGGTCGATCGCGACGGACTTCTTGCCTCGATTCAGCAACACGAAATTGGTGCTGTCGTCGTCGACCTTAGGTTCGTACGAACGCATGTCGTCGCCACGGTCGGGCCGTTCGAACTTGATCACCTCGGCGCCGGCTTCCGCCAGCAGCAGTGAACACAGCGGCCCGGGAAGCAGCGTGCTGAAGTCGAGCACCTTGATGCCGGCAAGCGGTTGCGTCATCGCGCCCCTCCGTTCGCCCGCTCGGCCGCGACGCGCGCGCGGCGTGCCGGCGCGTAGGGCTCCTGGCCGAGCGCCTGGTGGAGCGCCTCGGTGACGGCATAGTGGTGCGCCAGGCCGGTCCGTTCGAGCAGCGAAATCGGCCCCTCCGGGTAGCCGAGCCCGAGGCAGAGCGTCTTGTCCAGATCGTCCGCGCTCGCCAGCTTCTCGTCGAGGCGCCGCAACGCCGCATTGAAGTACGGACGAATCAGCCGGTCGACGATGCGGCCCGGGAAATCGTTGCAGACCGCGACCACCAGGCCCGCGGCCTGAAACGCGGCCTTGGCGGCGTCGACGGCCGCGGGCAACGTGCCGGGCTGCTTGACCAGTTCGACGAGCGGGCTCGGGTCCGAATCGCCAAGGCGGAACCGCGCGAAGCCGACGACGTTGGAACCCTCGAGCCCGCGGCTCTCGCCCGTGTGAACACCCAGGCACTCGGTGCCCAGTTCGATGGCGACGAACGTCCGGGACTCGAGTCCCGTGGACGCCGCATAGGCGCTGCCCGCACCGGCGCCGACGAACACCAGCCCGTCGCCGCCGGTCGATGCCTGCTCCAGGAACGGATGCGGGGAAGGAAAGGAGCGGCTTTCGCCGGCCTTGACGATCTCATGGCGCATATCAGGCTCCGAACATCTTGTTGTCGCTGTAGACATGAAAGCCCCTGCCGGTTTTCTTGCCGAGGCGGTTTGCGGCGATCATCCGCCGAACGAGCGGCGGACATGCGGCGCGAGGCTCGTGAGTCAGCCCGTGCATGGCTTCGCACAGCAGCTTCTGCGTGTCCATGCCGACGAGATCGAGGAGTTCGAGCGGCCCCATCGGGTAACCGAGCGCGGTCTTGATCGCGGCGTCGATGTCGGCGGGTTCGGCGACGCCTTGCTCGACGAGCCGGATCGCATCGTTATTGAACGGAATCAGGAAGTAATTGAGGATGAAGCCGGGCGTGTCCTGCGTGGCGACCGGCTTCTGCCCCATCGCCTCGGCGAATGCCCACGCGCGCTGGAACGTTTCGTCGGACGTGGCGAGGCCGGGCGACATTTCGATCAGCTTCATCAGTTGCGCCGGCAGGCAGAAATGCATGCCGACGAAGCGGTCCGGCCTGCCCGAGCCGCCGGCGATCTCGGTGATCGAGATCGTCGACGTATTCGACGCGAACAGCGTGGTTGCCGGGCAAACCTTGTCGAGCGCCTGAAAGAGCTGGTGCTTGACGGCGAGATCCTCGAACACGGCCTCGATCACGATATCGCATTGGGCGAGCGTCGACAGATCGGTGCTGCCCTGCCAGCGCTCCAGGGTGGCGGCGGCGCCGCCTGGCGGGAGCTTGCCTTTGTCTTCCGATTTGCGGAGGAAGGCTTCGGTTTGCGTCCGGGCCTTGTCGAGCGCGTCCTGTCGCGCATCGAACACGATGGTGCGAAAACCGGCGCGCGCCGCGACGATCGCGATACCGGCGCCCATCGTTCCGGCGCCGGCCACGCCGACGGTCTGGATGGTTGTCATGCACGTCTCCTATTTTTTCAGAAAGCTGCGTCCGATCAGCTGGCGATGGACCTGGTTGGTGCCTTCCCAGATCTGGGTGATCTTCGCGTCGCGCATCAGCCGCTCGACGCGATAGTCGTTGCAGTACCCGTATCCGCCGAACAACTGCACGGCATCGGTCGCGATGCGCATCGCGGCGTCGGACGCGCGCTGCTTGAGCACCGAAGCCTCGACGCCGAAATCCTGCTCGCCTGCATCGACCATCCCGCCGAGCCGCCACAGCCACGACTCGCACAAGGCCAGCTCGGAGGCCATGTCGGCCAGCATGAACTGGATGCCCTGGAACTCCAGGATCCGCTTGCCGGACTGGCGGCGTTCGTTGATGTAGTCGACCGCATCCTCGAACGCGGCGCGCGCAATGCCGAGCGCATGTGCGGCGATACTGGGGCGAGAGCGGTTCAGCGACCCGAACAGGATGCGCAGGCCGTCGCCGGGGTTGCCGATGAGATTGGCGCGCGGCACCCGGCAGCCGTCGAACGACAGGCTCGCGGTGCTCGATGCGCGCGTGCCCATCTTGTGCTCGGTGCCGAGCACGCGAAGGCCGTCGGTTCCCTTCTCGAGGATGAGCACGGAGATCGCGGATTTCGGATCGTCGATTGCCGACCACTTGCCGAACAGCAGGTACAGGTCGGCAACGTCGCCGTTGGTGATGAAGATTTTTCCGCCGTTGATGACGATGTCGTCGCCGTCGGGTGTGAAGGTAGTGCGCATGCCGGTCGCATCCGAGCCTGCCGAGGCTTCCGTGATCGCGAGCGATGCGAGCCCCCCTTCGGCAATGCGCGGCAGCAGCCGGCTCTTCTGCTCGTCGTTGCCGTACTCGACGAGCGGCTTGATCGCGTGGAAATTGGTCGCCCAGATGATGCCGGTCGATGCACACGCCTTCGAGATCTCGCGAACGCATGCCAGGTAGCAGAGGTAGGAGAGCTGCGCACCGCCGTAGGCATCGGGAACGAACATCGCATTGAGCCCGAGCTCGTTGATCGCCCGCACGTTTTCCCACGGGAACGTGCCGTTGCGATCGTATTCGGCGGCGCGTGGCGCGATCTGCGATTCGCACAGATCCCTGACACTGTCGAGGATCATCCGTTCTTCGTCGGAGAGCGGCAGGCGTGCGTCCAGACGTTCGAGAATGTTCATGTGTGGTCCTCGCATCATAGGGCGATGCCCTGACCGCCATCGACATAGAATGTCTCGCCGGTCAGGAACCCCCCGGGAAGTTGAAACAGCGCCGCGACAAAGCGGCCGATGTCATCGGCCTTGCCGGGGGCGCCCAGCGGAATGCGTTTTTTCAGGAATGCCTGCAGCGCGCCTTCGTTCAACTCGTCGCGGTTCAGGTCGGTTTCGATGTAGCCCGGGGCGACATTGGCCACGCGGATTCCCTGGCGTGCCCATTCGACGGCGAGGCAGCGCGTCATGGCGCCCACCGCGGCCTTCGACGCGCAATAGGCGGCATTGCCTTTTACGCCGAGCTTGTCGTAGAACGATCCGATATTGACGATGAGCGACGAGCCCGCGTCGCACAGCAGCGGGTAGGCGGCCTGGCTCGCGAGCAGGATCGATGTTGCATTGGTGGACATCACACGCTCGAAGTCGGCGAGCGCAAACGTCGCGGACGGGCCTTGCAGGTGAATGCCCGCGTTGTTGACGAGGCCGACGACTGCAGACCCGAACGCATCGGGAATGGACGCAAAGGCCGCATGCGTGGCCGCCGCATCCGTAATGTCGCAGCGTATCGCGACCATTCTGCGTCGTGCTTCCCCATCGAGGTCCGCCACACTCGGCAACTCGCCGGATCGGGACAGGCACGCGACATTGAAGCCGGCGATGGCAAGTTCGGCCGAGATGGCGGCGCCGATCCCGCGGCTTGCCCCCGTCACGATGACAGTTCCATTGAGCCGATCACGCATCTTTGAACTCCGGAGCACGCTTTTCGATGAATGCGCGCATGCCTTCGGCCGCGTCAGCGGTCTGGTATGCGAGCGTTGAGAGGTCTGCTTCGATGTCGAGGCCTTCGCCGAGCGTTGTCGCCATGCCGCGCACGACTGCCTCGCGGGCGAATTGCGACGCACAACGGCTGTAGCCGACGAACTCGGACATGAATGCCTTGCCGAGTTCCACCGGCTCGCCGTCGGGGACGATCCGGTTGACGAGCCCCCATCGTTCGGCCTCGGTTGCGTCGACCGTCCTGCCCGACATCACCATTTCGGTGGCCCGCGCTTCGCCGACCAGGCGGGACAGGCGTTGCGTACCGCCGTATCCGGGAATCAGGCCGAGCTTGATCTCCGGGAGCCCCATGCGCGCCTGCGATGTGGCGATCCGGAACGTACAGGCCATGGCCAGTTCCAGGCCGCCGCCGAACGCGTATCCGTGCAGCACCGCCACGGACGGGATCGACAGCGCGGCGACTTTCGCGAAGGTGCGCTGGCCGAGTTGCGCGCCACGGCGCTGATCCATCAGACCGCGATCCAGCAGTTCCTTGATGTCGGCGCCCGCGCAGAACGCCTTGGGTCCCGCACCGGTCACGATCAATGCGCGGGCGCTGGAAGCAGCCACGTCGTCGAGTGCGCGCGACAACGCGTCGATCATCGCGAACTGCAGTGCGTTGCGGGCGTCCGGGCGGTTCAGCGTGAGTAGCGCGTAGGGGCCGGAAAATTCCAGTTCTATCGACATGTTCAAGCTCCTGCGGCAACGGGGGCCTTGTAGCGGACCGGGACGGGCTTCAACTGACCTCGCAGCGTCATGTCGACCAGATCGCGCTTGAGGATCTTCCCGCTCGCGGTGAGCGGAAACGCGTCGAGCGCGAGGTAGAACTCCGGCATGTCGTATTTCGACAGGCCGCAGCCAGCCAGATGCACGAGCATGTCGCCAGGCTCGAGGTGCTGCCCGGCTCGCAGGATCACGGACAGGCACACCTTCTCGCCGAGCCGCTCGTCCTGCACCGGATAGGCCGCAGCGCGCTCGACCAGCGGATGGCGCATCGCCAGTTCCTCGATGCGGGCGGGATGGATGTTGTGTCCGCCGCGAATGATCAGGTCCTTCTTGCGTCCGACGATCACGAGGCAGCCGTTCTCGTCGAACATGCCGAGGTCGCCGCTCATGAACCAGCCGTGAATGTTGAATGACGTTTCGGTGGCCACCTGGTTGCTGAAGTAACCCAGCATCAGCAGTCCGCCGCGGCCGCCGATTTCCCCGATTTCGCCCGGATCCGCTTCGACGTCGGCGTTGTCCTGCTTCCACAGACGGACTTCATAGCCTCGGCATGCGCGGCCGCATGTGGAGACGATGGTGTCCTGGGTATCGGTCGGGATCGTGTAGTTGTGCGACCCGTTTTCGGTCATGCCGTAGATGTTCTGCGGGGTCACGCCCAGGCTGAGGAACTTCTGGGCGACTTCCCTGGGAATCGTGGCCCCTGCCATGTAGAACGTCCGCACATCGCCCAGCGTCCTCATGTTGCGATCGCGCACGGCTTGCAGGATGTCCATCGCATGGGTTGGCACGCCCATCACGTACGTCGCGCCAGTCTCGAGAATCCAGTCCAGCGCGTGCTTGCTGCCTCGCAGGTTCGTCATGACCAGCTCGAGACCGGCGACGAGCATCTGCTCGATCGCGACGGTCGCGATATGGTGGCTCATCGGGCTGAGCGTGAGCAGTGTCGTATCCGACGTGTGCCCCCAATCCTCGACCAGTGCGCGGCCGTTTGCCAGCAGCGTGTTGTCGCTGTGCATGACGCCTTTGGGCTGGCCCGTGGTGCCGGACGTAAAGGCCAGATAGACGATCTTGTCCGGGTTCAGGTCGGGCGTCGCAAGCGCGGCCGGAGGCTGGCGGTCGGGAAACGGCAACGCGCCGGCGAAGTCGGCAGGATCGTCCTTTGCCGGATTGGGGAGCGCAAACACGGACGTGAGGGTCGGCATCTCGCCCGTGCGCGCAAAGATCGAGTAGCGATCGGCATCCGCACCGTATCCCGGCATCGCAAACAGCGCGCGGCACTGGATGCGGTTCAGCAGCGTGCAGATTTCCTCGACCGTGTAGTTCTGGTGAAGGGATGGACAGCACACGTAGCCGTTACGCGAACAGGCCAGAAAGATGATCGCCGTATGCACGACGTTGGGCAGCCAGATCCCGACGCGATCGCCGGGTTTGAGGCCTTGCCGGTGGAGGGCTTCCGCGACGCTGTCGACCCAGTCGACCACTTCTCGCCAGGTCAGGCGCACGTCGGCGTCGCGCAACGCGCACGACGTCGGGCGTTCCCGGGCATGCCGGCGCGCCAGCGTGTAGAGCGTCTCCTGCTGCCAGATGCCGGACAGGTAGTAGTCCCTTGCATTCTGAGGATTGTGGAGAGTCAGGATATTCTGCATGGCGTCACCCGTGCTTCAATGCCCGAACTTGCTCGGGTCCGGCTTGCGGCGCTCTGCGAATGCGGCCGCCAGTTCGTCGTGTTCGTCGGTATCGAGGTAGCCGCGCAGCAGCAGGTCGTGCGCCATGCGCGACAGGCCGCTCACGCCGCCGTGGCGGGCGTTGAACGCACCCTTCAACGACGCAAGCGCGAATGCGCCGCGCTCGGCGACTTCCAGCGCGTATTCGCGCGTTGCGGCCTTCAGTTGCTCGTCCGGCACCACGCGGTTGATCAGGCCGATTTCGAGCGCCTCGCGCGCACTCATCTTCGGATTGCGGAACCAGATGTCCTTCGCACGCTTCTTGCCGACCAGATCCTCGAGGTACCAGGTGCCGTAACCGCCATCGAAGCTGCCGACCATCGGGCCGACCTGACGGAACACGGCCGACTCCTTTGCAATGGTCAGGTCGCAGACCACCTGAAGCACATTGCCGCCGCCGACCGCGAAACCGTTGACCGACGCGATGACCGGCTTCTGCAGACGGTCGATGCTCTCGTACATTTCCAGCGTAGGAAGCACGCCGGCATAGAGCGTGGTGTCCGGCATGCCTTCCTTCCGTCCGCCGGTGCAGAAGAACTTGTCGCCGGCGCCCGTGATGACGATCACGCGCGTACGCGTCTCGCGCCGGATCGCGTTGATGCAATCCCGGATTTCGTGGCACATCGTTTCCGTGAACATGTTGCCGTCATCCGGACGATTCAGCGTGATCGTGCCGATCGGGCCATCTTCTTCGTAGAGGATTTCCGAGTAGCTCATTGTGTCTCCTGTTCAAACGATTTCCGAGTCGATAAGGCCCGCGATGCAAATCGCGGACATGGATAGGTGTTCCCTGAGAATGCGTTCCGTGTCCTGCCCGAGAGCAGGGGGCGCGGTACGATAGACGGCACTGTCGCCATCGAAGCGAATGCCGAGCCCCACCTGCGGAACCCGGCCCGCGGCGCCCTGAGCGGCAAAGAACATGCCGTCCTCGCGCAGCGGCGCGTCGTCGGCCAGTTGATCGATGCTGTTGATCGGTCCGGCGGGAATGCGATGCGTGGCAAACATCGGCAGCCAGTGCCCGCGCGACTGCGTGGCAAGGACGTCGGCAATCGTGGCGACGATCCGCTCGCGGGCATGACGCCGTTTCGCGTTCGTGTCGAAGCCGGGCTGCCGGCCATATTCAGGATGCCCGACTGCCGCCCAGAACCGATGCCAGATCGCATCGTTGCCGAGGCCGAGCGTGATCGGGTAGTCCGCGGTATCGAACACCTGGTAGATCGCGATCACCGAATCGGTGCCGCCCGAACGCATCGGCGACTGGCCGGAACCCAGATAAGGAACGATTCGGGGCGCCATGAAGCGTGCGGACGTGGCGACCATCGACACGTCGATCTGCTTGCCTGCGCCAGTACGCTGACGTTCGAGCAGCGCAGCGAGCGTGGCCATCGCGATGTCCTGGCCGGCAAGCAGGTCGGCGGCGGGCGTGCCCACTTTCTGGGGCGGCCGATCCGCCTGTCCGGTGAGATGCATGACACCCGAATAGCCTTCGGCGATCAGGTCGTAGCACGGCATGTCCGCCCGCTCTCCGTGCAGGCCGAATCCGGTGACGGAGACATGGATGAGCGCCGGGTTCAGCGCTTTCAGCGTTGCGTAGTCGAGCCCCAGCTTTTCCTGCACGCGTTGTGCCGTGTTCACGACGACGACGTCTGACTGGCGCACCAGATCGTGGGCAATCCGGCGGCCCTCTGCGCGCGTCAGGTCGATCGTCATGCTCAGCTTGTTCCGGTTCATGCTCAGGAACCACAGCGATTCGCCATCGAGAAACGGCGGCCCCCAGCTCCGGGTATCGTCGCCGCCGTGGCGCTTTTCGACCTTGATGACCTCGGCGCCGAGGTCAGCCAGCAGCAGCGTGCCGTACGGGCCCGCCACCGACGTCGTGAAATCGAGTACGCGTACGCCGTGCAGGCAACGCAGTCCGGAGCCGGAATCGACGAGCGGAAGTGTATTCAGTGCGTCCATTGCGATCGAATTTTGATGGGTACCGCTACTGATGCAAGCGCTGTGCCAGTTTTTCGGCACGTAATTTGCTTGATCTGTATGCGATCCGCTGCGAACTCAACGCGGACGGGACCTCCGGGCGCGGGGCGGCGTCGGCACAGCGCGATAGCGCGGCCGGCGGCTTGGAATCAGACTGTATTCATGCTGTACTTGGCGCACAGTTCGACAACAGGTGTGTCGTCGACAAATACACTTCAGGGTCCCGATGGGCCCTCGTCATGGTGGGAGACATGAAACGCGAATCTGAAGGCATTCTCGTCATGGACGACGAGGGAAACGTGACGTTTGCCAGCGGTCTCGGCCGCGACGCATTGGTCTCGGCCTCGCTTGGCCGGCTGTGGCGGAACCGCGACCGGGCACCGGTCAAGCGCCTGTCGGCAATGACGGAGTTCGAGCGCCCATTGACGGTGGCTGCGATTCCCACGCGCGACGCAGTGTGCTTCCTGATCTTTGCGCTCGAGGAAGCCGACGCGCTCAGCGAATTCCTTGCCGGCGTCGACCTGGCGGAAGACATTCTCCGGCACTTCATCACCGACCCGTACAAGGCGATGATCGTCGTCGATACGGCGGGCAAGATTGCCTACATGAGCCCGGTCCATGAAAAGTTCTTCGGGTTGAAGCATGGTGAAGCCATCGGCCGCCATGTCACTGCGGTGATCGAGAACACGAAGCTGCACGAGGTGGTGGCCACAGGAAAGGGGCAAGTCGCGCAATTGCAGGAAATGAACGGCATCACCCGTGTCGTTTCGCGTCTGCCGATCTTCGATCGCAACAAGCGCGTGGTGGCCGCGGTCGGGCAAGTCATGTTCAAGGGGCCCGAGGTGATGCGCGAGTTGACGGCGGAACTCGCGCGCGTCAAGCAGGAGCTTGATTTCTACAAGCGCGAATTGTCCGGCATCCGCAACCGGAGTTACGGACTGGATCAGATCGTCGGCAGCAGCGAGGCGGTTCGGCGGCTCAAGGAGGACATTCTGCGTGTCGCACCGCTCGATGTGCCGGTGCTGCTGGTGGGGGAGAGCGGTACGGGCAAGGAGATGGTCGCCCACGCGATTCACATGCTCAGTCCGCGCAGCGACAAACCGCTCGTGCTGGTCAATTCGGCGGCCATGCCCCCCAATCTGGTCGAAAGCGAGCTGTTCGGATACGAGCCCGGCGCGTTCACCGGTGCGGATCGCAAGGGGAGAAAAGGCAAGTTCGAAGCCGCCGACACGGGAACGTTGTTTCTCGACGAAATCGGCGACATGCCGGTCGACATGCAGGTCAAGCTGTTGCGAGTCCTCCAGGATGGGCAATTCGAGCGAATCGGCGGCGATCGGGCGCGCCATTCCGACTTCCGCCTGATTTCCGCCAGCAACCGGGATTTCAAGGCAATGATCGCCGGCTCGAGTTTCCGCCTGGATCTCTTCTACCGCATCAGCGCGGTGACGTTGCGCTTGCCTGCATTGCGCGAGCGGCTCGAAGACATCCCGGAACTCGCCGATACGTTTCTCGAAGCGTTCGCGCTGCGCCACGGCGCGCCAAAGAAGTCGATCTCCGAATCCGCGATTCACTTCCTGCAATCGCGTGAATGGCCAGGCAACATCCGGCAATTGCAGCATGCGATCGAGCGCGCCGCGATCTTCTGCGACGGGCCGACGTTGTCGATCGCCGATTTCGGCAGCCTGGAAGGCGCCGCGCAGCCGTGGCTCGCCGAGCAGCCCAAGGAGGTGCTGCATGCGGCGGCCAAGGGCGCTGTCGACATGCGGGAAGCCAAGGAGCGCGTGGAATCCGAACTCATCCGCGAGGCGATGCGGCGGACCGGCGGCAACAAGAAGCGCGTGGCCGAGGAGCTCGGCATTTCGCGTTCCTACCTCTACAAGCGCTTGAGCATGATGGAAGACGCCCAGACGGACGAGCCGCTCCCGCGCTAGGCCGGCGACGCCCGGCCCGACGGCGCGCCGCCGTTCCCTCTGCCGGGCTCCGGCGAACTCCGGCAGGCTGTCGCGGTTCGGCGGCCCGTGCCGGCCGGACGTTACAGCATGGGCGAAGTCCGGTTCAGCACGGTCTTCAACGCGAAGCTCGAGCGGATGTGCTCGACGCCCGGTATCCGGGTCAGCGTCTTGGTGAGGAAGTTCTGGTAAGAGTCGAGATCGTGCACGACCACGCGCAGGATGAAGTCGGCATCGCCAGTCATCGTGAAGCAGCTCATGACTTCCGGCGCCACCACGATCTCTTTTTCGAAACGCTTGATCACGGCCTCGGATTGATTTTCGAGCGTGACGGCGACGAATACGTTGAGCCCGCCGATCAGTTTGCGCTCGTCCAGTTGCGCGACGTAGCCGCGAATGAATCCCTGTTCCTCGAGCTTGTGAACGCGGCGCAGCGTCGGCGTCAGCGAAAGACCGATCCGTTCCGCCAGTTCGCGCCAGCTCAACCTGCCGTCAACCGCCAGTTCCCGGAGAATTTTGAGGTCCGTTTTATCGAGGTCGTGTTCGCGCATCATGACAACTACATGTTCCTGATTTGATAGAAAAATCGTACTACACGGCAGCGGAATTCAAGCGTGATTTGGTAAAAAATCCGACCGGGAAGCGCATAGACTGGGGCCTTTCGAAACAACCGCCGGTCGTCCGTCCAGCCATCATGAGCTACCTGCAAGAACCTGCCCGCAAGACCATCACGATTCCCAAGCTGCAAGACATGCGCGAAGCCGGCGAAAGAATCGCGATGCTCGCGTGCTACGACGCGAGCTTTGCCGCGTTGCTGGACCGGTGCGGCACCGATGTGCTGCTGATCGGCGATTCCCTCGGCAACGTGCTGCAAGGCCAGTCGACGACACTGCCGGTCACCCTCGATCACATGGTCTATCACACCGAATCGGTCGCACGCGGCAACCGGACTGCACTGATCGTATCGGACATGCCATTCGCGACGTATGCGACCCCCACCCAGGCATTCGATCATGCTGCGCGGCTGATGCGCGCCGGCGCGCAGATGGTCAAGCTCGAAGGGGGCGCATGGCTCGCGGAGACGATCCGATTCCTCGTGGAGCGCGGCATTCCCGTATGCGGGCACGTGGGCCTGACGCCGCAATCGGTGCACGCACTCGGCGGCTTTCGAGTGCAGGGCAAGACCGAATCGGCCGCCGCCCGCCTGATCGAGGACGCGATGGCGATGCAGGATGCAGGGGCCCAACTGATCGTCATGGAAGCCATCCCCGCCGCATTGGCGGCACAGGTCACGGCGCAGCTGACGATCCCCACCATCGGCATCGGCGCCGGCGTGCATTGCTCGGGACAGGTGCTCGTGCTGCATGACGTGCTCGGCGTGTACCTTGGACGGAAGGCGAAATTCGTCAAGAACTTCATGGACGGGCAAACGTCGATCGAGGCCGCCATTCGTGCGTATGTGTCGGAAGTGAAGGCCGGCGCCTTTCCCGCACCCGAGCATTCGTTCTTCGCTTGAGCGTGATAGGCCATGTGGCAGCTTCGCTGCGACGCGATGCGTTGCGTGGATTTGCGGCACGGCCCGAGACGGCGGACAGGACGTCGTGCCATACTCGACAATTGTCACCATCGGCATTTCCGTGTCAGCGATGCTCACCACTTCCGCACCCATCGGCTTTAACTGCAACCCGCTCGATCGTCGCTCCGAGATGAGGGATAACCTCGGTTTCATCGAGGGCCTGCACAACACTCCCGGCACGCGCTTCCTCGTTTTCGATGCAGACGTTCCGTTGCTCAAGCGGGGAAACGGGCAGGACCCATGGTTCCTGGCAAGCGAAGTGGCTGCGTTTGGGGAGCCTGTTCAATGTGTATTCCTCGGGCAGCACAGTGACGGCAGCGGACGATTTGCGCTCGGTTTCTCGCTCGGATCCGACCAGGAGGGGCAATCGAAAGGCCCGGCGCACGATCGCATCGACCTCCGCTCGATCGCGCTGCAAGGCCTCGTCTCGCCCGAACTCCTCGGGATGCTGGGCGAGGCGAAATCGATGCTCGACTGGCATCGGCGCCATGGCTTCTGCGCCAACTGCGGATCCGCAAGTCGCGCCACGATGGCTGGCTGGCACCGCGTCTGCGATGCCTGTGGTGCGCGCCATTTTCCACGGGTGGACCCTGTCGTGATCATGTTGGCGATCGATGGCGATCATTGCCTGCTCGGGCGCCAGCGCCATTTCTCTCCGGGAATGTATTCGGCACTCGCGGGTTTCGTCGAGCCGGGCGAAACCGTCGAAGATGCGGTGTGCCGAGAGGTGCTCGAGGAAGCGCGCGTGAAATGCGGGCAGGTGGTCTATTACGCATCGCAGCCGTGGCCATTTCCGTCGTCGTTGATGATCGGATGTTTTGCGCAGGCGCGTTCGACGGAGATCGTCGTCGATACAACGGAACTCGAGGACGCTCGCTGGTTCTCGCGATCGGAAGTATCGGCAATGCTGGCGGGAACGCACGCGAACGGACTGACGGCCCCCAAGCCGTTTGCGATAGCCCACCATCTGCTCCAGGCGTATGTGGCGCAAGGCGCTTCAGTCCTGCATTGTTGAACGCATCGGTACCAGCACGCATCAACGCTTGCCAGGTGCGCAAGCAGGAGAGAGCGGGGGGGGCGAGTCTACTTCCGACAGCGTCGCCGCGAAGTGCGGTCCGTTGGCCGCGAATCGCGTGGTCAACGGACCGTGACGCATCACGTCATTCGCCGGTGAAGCGGGGTTCCCGCTTTTCGCTGAATGCCAGCACGCCTTCCGCGTAGTCCTTGCTCCATCCCATTTCACGAATGGTGGTGGCTTCCATCGACAGTTGCTGCTCCAGCGAATGGCCATTTGCGGCCTGGACGAGCTGGCGCGTGCGGACGAGCGCCTTGGTGGGCATCGCCGCCAAGCGCTGTGCGAGCGATTCGACTCCCGATGCGAATTCCGCGTCTTCCAGGACCTCCCAGATGAGCCCCCATTCCGCGGCCTTGGCCGCCGGCAACTTGTCGGCAAGCATGGTCAGGCCCATTGCGCGCGCGGTGCCGACCCGTTGGGACAGAAACCACGTGCTGCCCGTGTCGGGCGTCAAGCCGATCTTCGAGAACGCCTGGAGAAAGTAGGCCGATCGCGCTGCCACGACCAGATCGCATGCCAGCGCCAATGCGGAGCCGCCACCAGCGGCGAGCCCATTGACAGCGGCGATGGTCGGCACGTGCAGGTTCTGCAGTTTCATGACAAGCGGCTTGACGAGACGCTCGACCAGATTGCCGATGTCAGGCTGCCTGCCGTCGACGGTCTGCATGGCTGGATCGGCGAGATCCTGCCCGGCGCAGAACGCGCGGCCGGCACCGGTGATGACGAGCACACGAGCCTCTCTGTCCGCTTCGATTTGATCGATCGCGCGATGGAGCTCGAGCACCATCGCCTCATCGAAGCTGTTGAGCTTGTCCGGGCGGTTGAGCACGATCCGGGCGATCGCTCCGGTGGTGACGCTGATCAGATTGAAAGTCATGGTGAAAATCCGATTGAGCAAATTGGTAAGAGGGCCGCAGGAGCCGAAACGAAACCCAGGACCGCGAGCGGTCAACGATCGCTTGCCTGTCGAGCGAGATCAGAAGCACGCATCTGACGGTTCGCGTCACAGGTGCGGGATTAGCCGCGCATCGGGCGATTGCCTGGATGACGAGCTACGACTCGCGAGCATTGCCGTTGCTGGTTGTTTGCGCGGCTGCGGGTCACCCGCGCATGCGCTTGTCTGCAATGCGTTGCGGCTGTCCTCCAGCCGATCGGCAATGCCGAAGACGACGCACATCACGGCGCCCTCCTGATCCGCATCCTGCTGACGATCTCACGATACGCCGCAGAGCGATATGCGTCAATATCTTGATATATATTTTTGTGGGTTTTGCGAAACTCTTGCTGAATGAAGGGAACACGTCCGCCCTTCGTTGCTTGCTATCGTCGCCGCGCACGCGTCGTGCCGCGCCCGTCCAGAGGCGAACATGGAACTCCGACAGCTCAAGTACTTCGTGGGAATTGTTGATGCCGGCAGCGTGTCGCGCGCCGCACAATGCCTGTTCATTGCCCAATCGGCGTTGAGCAAGCAGATCAGTGACCTGGAACAGGAACTCGGTGTGCAGTTGCTGGTTCGCGGGCGCGCCGGCGTGCAGGTGACGGAATCGGGCAAGGTCTTCTATGACTACGCGCAGGGTATCCTCAAGCAGCTCGACGACGCACGCATCGCGGTGCGTGCGCCTGAATCAATCGTTGGGTCGGTGATCATTGGGGTGCCGCAGAGCGCCTCCGCTGCGCTGGCATTACCCCTGCTGCAGGCCGCGCGCGAGCAGCTGCCGCAAGTCTCGTTGCATCTGAACGAGGAGCTGACCGGCAATCTGCTCGACCAGACCAGGCAGGGCCGCGTCGACCTGACCATCTTCACCTCCAATGTCCCGCTGGCCGATTTCGATTTCGAGCCCATCGTCGACGAAGACTTCTACTGGATCCGCGGCGCGCAGTACCCGGGCCCACCGCCGCAGGCCGGCGTGTCGCTGGATTCGATTGCCGCACAGCCGCTGATCCTGTCGGCGGCCCAGCACAACCACTGTGTCCGCGCGATCATCGAGCAGGTATTTGGCGAGCGAGGCTTGCCGCTACCGCAGCTCGCCGCCGAAATCAACTCAGTCCACATCCTCAAGCGCGCGGTGCAGGCGGGCATTGCCCCGACCATCCTGCCGCTGGCGCTGGTGTCGCAGGAACTGGATGCCGGCGAGCTGATCGCCCATCCAATCCGATGCGACGCCATGCGACGTACGCTGGGCACCTGCCTGTCCCGCGAGATGCCGCTGACTCATGCCAAGCGCGCGGTGCGCGCGCTGGTGGGCAATGTCGTGCGTCAGTTGTGCGAACTCGGCGGCTGGCCTGGCGCGCGCGCCACGCCGCCTGGCGACGCGCATCGCTGATCCGCGTGTCTCCTTCCTGAGTCCAGCGCCCGCCATGTCCTGGCGCTTGTCGCCTTCGCGGCGCAGCCATCTCGTTGACAGATGGCCGGTTCTCCAATCCGTATTTTTCTTTTGGCCGGTTTGGCGAGACGATGGTCTCGAGTCAGCAGTGGGGCAAGCCCGTGCGCACCCATCGCGACTTACCACAAGAAAGAACAGATACGGAGACAAGCATGACCATCCAAACCGCCGCGCCGGACCTGGCCGGCCAGTTCGAAGCAGAAAGTGACCAGGTCTATCGGAAAGTTGCCTGGCGGCTCCTGCCCCTGCTGTTCCTCTGCTACATCGTCGCCTACCTGGACCGCGTCAATGTCGGCTTCGCCAAGCTGCAGATGCAGTCCGGCCTGCACCTGAGCGAAACCGTGTACGGGCTTGGTGCCGGCATCTTCTTCGTCGGCTATTTCCTGTGCGAGGTGCCGAGCAATCTGATCCTGCATCGCTTCGGCGCACGCCGCTGGATCGCGCGCATCATGATCACCTGGGGCCTGCTGTCGGCGGCGATGATGCTGGTGAAGTCTCCTGCCTCCTTCTACCTACTGCGCTTCCTGCTGGGCGCCGCCGAAGCGGGCTTCTTTCCCGGCATCATCCTGTACCTGACCTACTGGTTCCCTGCGCAACGTCGCAGCCGCGTGACCTCGATGTTCATCGCGGCGATCCCGGTATCGGGCATCATCGGCGGCCCGCTGTCGGGCTGGATCCTGAAATACATGGGCGGCACCGGCGGCATGGCCGGGTGGCAGTGGATGTTCCTGCTGCAGGGGTTGCCCACCGTGCTGATGGGGCTGCTGGTTCTGAAGTACCTGGACGACCGACCCGCCACCGCAACTTGGCTGGCCTCTCGCGAGCGCGACCTGATCGCCCACAACATGTTCGCGGAGCAGGGGGACAAGGCCGAAACCGGCGTTGGCTCCGCGCTGGTCAACGGCCACGTCTGGGCGCTAGCGCTGGTTTACTTCGCGTTTGTTTCTGGCGTGTATGGCGTGAGCTTCTGGCTGCCCAGCATCATCCGCGGGATGGGTGTGGCAGACCCGCTGCAGATAGGCCTGCTCAGTGCAGTGCCGTGGGCGTTCGGCGTGCTGGCGATGTACCTGGTCGCGGCAAGCGCGGACCGCCATCTGGAGCAACGCTGGCACGCGGCGCTGGCCGCGCTGACCGGCGCTGCCGGACTCGTGTTCAGCGTAGCGATGCACGGCAATCCGTGGCTCGCGATGGCGGGCCTGACGCTGGCGACCATGGGCATCATGGCCACGCTGCCGGTCTTCTGGGCCCTGCCGACCATGCTGCTCGGGGGCACTGGCGCCGCAGCAGGCATCGCGTTGATCAATTCATTCGGCAACCTTTCCGGCTTCAGTGCCCCCTTCCTGGTTGGCCTGATCCACGATGCCACCCACAGTACCAATGCCGGCCTGTACATGCTGGCCACATGTCTGATGGCAGGTGCCGCGCTGGTGCTGCTGGTGCGCCCCGTGCGCGCACCGCTTCAATGAACTCCTTCCCCATACAAGACATCATGGCATCCACTCTCGAAGCTCCCCCGTCCGCCGCCGTCGCCGCTCCTGACGTAGCGCCGTGCCGCCGGCCACCATCGCCCGCGCTGCTTGCTACCCTGGAGCAGAAATTCGGCGATCGCTTTTCACGCAGCGCCGCAGTGCTGATACAGCATGGCAGCGATGAATCCGCCTACCCCCCGGCACCGCCCGACGCCGTGGTCTTCGTCACCAATACCGACGAGGTCGCGTTCGTTGTGCGGGCGTGTGCGTGCGAGCGGGTGCCGGTGATCGCGTTCGGCGCGGGCTCTTCCGTAGAAGGCCATCTGCTGGCGGTCCAGGGCGGCGTCTGCATCGACTTCACGCGAATGAATACGGTACTGGCGATCCGGCCCGAAGACATGACCGCGACCGTGCATGCCGGCGTTACCCGCAGCCAGCTCAATGCCGCACTGGCCGACAGCGGCTTCTTCTTCTCCGTTGATCCGGGCGCGGATGCCACCATCGGCGGCATGGCAGCGACTGCCGCCTCCGGCACCAACACTGTACGCTACGGCACCATGCGGGATAACGTGCGCCGTCTGACTGTCGTCACGGCGGGGGGCGAAATCATTCGCACGGCGTCTGAGGCACGCAAGTCATCGGCCGGCTACAACCTGACCCAGCTCTACTGCGGCTCGGAGGGCACACTGGGGCTGATTACTGAGGTCACGGTCCGCCTGCATCCGCGCCCGGAAGTTACCGCCGCGGCCGTGGTCAATTTCCCGACGGTGCGCGCTGCCGTCGACTGCGTGATCCAGGCAGTGCAGGCTGGCGTTGCGCTGGCGCGCGCGGAACTGCTCGATGTCCAGACTATCCGCGCCATCAATGCACACAGCCGATTGTCGATGGCCGAACAGCCGACGCTGTGCCTGGAGTTCGGCGGTAGCCCGATGCACGTCGACGAGCAGGCGGAGTGGGTTCGGCAGATCGCGGCAGAATGCGGCGGCGGCGAGTTCCAGTGGGCCACGCGCCAGGAGGACCGTTCGCGCCTGTGGACACCTCGTCACCACGCGTATTTCGCCGTGCTGCAGCTACGGCCGGGCGCCCGCTGCCTGTCTACCGATGCCTGCGTGCCGATCTCTGAACTGGCCGACTGTATCGAAGAGACTGTGGCCGACATCGCTGAGCACTGCCTGCTGGCGCCGGTGTTTGGTCATGTGGGCGATGGCAATTTCCATTGTCTCGTGTTGTTCGATCCGAACGATCGTGGCGAGGTGGAAGCCGCAGAGGCATTCAGTCAACGGATGGTTCGGCGCTCGTTGCGCCGTGGCGGCACCTCCACCGGCGAGCACGGCGTGGGCCTGCACAAGATCGGTTACCTTGTCGAGGAGCACGGCGAGGCTGCCGTGGCTGTGATGCGGTCCGTCAAGCGCGCGCTTGATCCGCTCGACATCCTCAATCCCGGCAAGGTGGTTGCGGCCCGCGACTGATCGGCCGGCGTGCCCCAGCCCGTGCAACCGGCGCAGCATCGGGCAAATGGCGCGGCTGACGCGCCGCCAGGCGTGGGCGGATCCGGTGCCCGGCCCGCAACGCTTGGCTCATTCGTGTGCCGGCACTGCGGAATCGCTTGCTTCGCCGATCGGCTCGGATTCGCCCAGGTTCACGTCATCCATTCCCTTGTTCAGTTGATTCAGGAAGTGAACCAGCGACACCTTGTCATCGAAGCGAAAACTCGCCAGCGCCTGTCGATAGAACTCGTAAATCTTCGGCTGCAGGCTGTCCCAGAACGCTCGCCCGTTGGTCGTCAGCACCACTTTCTTCGCGCGCCTGTCGATGGTGTCGGCAACGCGGATGACATGCTCCTCGCGCTCCAGCCGCTTCAAGACCCCGTCGAGACTCTGGCGGCTGACCACGAGATAGTCGGCGAGCTCGGAGAACGACATTCCCTCGGCCACGTGGGGGCGCGACAGTGCGCCCAGAACCGACCATTGCACGGTCGTGATGCCGAGCGCCTTGATCGTCTGCCTGTCCAGCGTATTGCCCGCCTGGAACAGCCGGAAGAACAGGCGGTTGTGGATGGACGAGACGGATTGATCGTACGACGGGTCGATATTTGTCATGGGCTGATCTGAAATTCGCGCTGATGCGGCGCAACGCGTTGATGCCGCCATTCTAAGGCGTCGGCTGCCTGTCAGGCATGTCCAGCCGCTGGCGCCCCTGCCGAACGATGCCGCCGAAGGCGGCGCGATACGGGGCACGCGTCGACAGCAAAGGCAGGAACGCCATGCTGGCCGCCCGCGTCGTGCACACTTGCACACTTCCTCGCCCGAACGGCGCACATATGACAGCTTCGTGATGCGATCTCGCTGCATATGAATGAAAAGTGTACTAGATGAAAACACTTCCATCACTACGCGCCAAAATATATATCATGATATTGACGTAATTTGAAACCTGTCCTAGAGTGTGCATCAACCGCACTACAACATGACGAGACACTCCATGGCGACCTTCGACAAGCTTCTGACCCCGCTTACAGTCGGATCGGTTGTGCTGCCCAACCGGATGGTGATGGGCGCGATGCACACTCGGCTGGAAACGCTGGATCGGCCTCATGAGCGGCTTGCCGCGTTCTACGGCGCACGCGCGGCCGGCGAGATCGGGCTGATACTGAGCGGAGGCTTTTCGCCGAACCCCGAGGGTGTCATGGAGGAGGGCGGGCCGTTGTTCGATCGCCCCGAACAGATCGACGAGCATCGCGTGGTGACGCGCGCCGTTCACGCGGCCGGCGGAAAAATCGTTCTGCAGATCCTCCATGCCGGCCGGTATGCGAAGGTGCTGAACTGCGTCGCGCCATCGCCGGGCAAGGCAAGGATCAACGCGTTTCCCCCGCATGCGTTGAGCACCGAAGAGGTCTGGAAGACGATCTCGGATTTCGTCCGTACTGCGGAATTGGCGGTCGAAGCCGGCTACGACGGTGTCGAGATCATGGGTTCGGAAGGCTATCTGATTAACGAGTTCACGGCTGCCGTGACGAATCAGCGTAGCGACGAATTCGGCGGCGATTTCGACGGCCGAATCCGCTTCCCGCTCGAAGTGGTGCGTGCGGTTCGCCAGCGGCTCGGCAATGCGCCGATGCTGATCTATCGGATTTCCGCGATCGATCTGGTCGACGGCGGGATGACGGGTTCCGAAATCGCGGCATTCGCGACGCAAATCGAAGCGGCCGGCGCCGACCTGATCAATACGGGCGTGGGCTGGCATGAGTCCTCGGTGCCGACGATCGCGGCCTCGGTGCCGCGTGCGGCGTGGCGCGACGCAATTCGGAACGTCAAACAGGCGATTTCGATTCCGGTGATGGCATCCAACCGGATCAACATGCCGGAAGTTGCCGAGGAACTAATCGCGACGGGCGTGGCGGACCTGGTGTCGATGGCGCGCCCGCTGCTGGCCGATCCCGACTTTGCGAAGAAAACGCGTGTCGGCATCGTCGACGAGATCAATACCTGCATCGGCTGCAACCAGGCTTGCCTGGATCGCATCTTTACGGAGCGCACGGCAACCTGTCTGGTCAACCCACGTGCCGGGCGTGAAGTGGAATTCCCTGCAGGACCGGCGCAGACGTCCAGGCGGATTGCCGTCGTTGGCGGCGGCCCGGCCGGCATGGCCTTTTCCATCAACGCAGCCGAACGCGGGCATCGCGTCACGTTGTTCGAGGCCGAGTCGCGGCTGGGCGGCCAGCTCAATATGGCCAAGGTCGTCCCCGGCAAGGCGGAGTTTCACGAGATGTTGCGCTATTTTCGCGTCCGCCTCGACCGACTCGGCGTGACGCTGCGGCTGGGCGAGGCGGCAACGGCGGACGAACTCGCCAACGGCGAATTTGACGAGATCGTCCTGGCGACGGGCGTGACGCCACGCGTACCGGACATTGCCGGCGTCGATCATCCGAAGGCAGTGTCGTACTTCGACGTGCTCACCGGGGCGGTCCGGGTTGGCCAGCGCGTCGCCATCATCGGTGCGGGCGGTATCGGGTTCGACGTCGCGGAATTCCTGCTCGGCGATCCGGAGGAATCGCTCGACAGGGCGGCATTCTTCCGTGCGTGGGGCGTCGATCCCGCCAACGCCGCCGCTGGGGGGCTCGTTCCGGCTGCCGCCCATGCCCCGGCCCACCGCAGCATCCACATGTTCCAGCGCAAGGCCGAGCCACTCGGCAAGCGGCTGGGGAAATCGACGGGGTGGATATTGAAGGCCAGGCTGCGCAAGGCCAATGTCGCGATGATCTCGGGCGCCACGTACGACGCGATCGACGACGAGGGACTGCACTATACCGTTGATGGCAAGCCGCACGTGCTTCCCGTGGATCACGTGGTCTTGTGTGCAGGCCAGAATTCCAATCGCAGCCTCTACGACGAACTCCGGGCTCGAGGGTTGTCGCCGAAGCTGATCGGCGGCGCGGATGTCGCAAGCGAACTCGACGCATTGCGCGCGATCGACCAGGCAACCCGGCTCGCCGTGGCCCTTTGATTCAACGGACTGGACGAGGGGACATCGTGAAGGCTGCATTCATAACGGGACATGGCGGCAACGAAGTGGTCGAGGTCGGCGACCGGCCGATGCCGGTTCGCGCGCCGGGCGAGGTGCTCGTGCGCCTTCGGGCCGCGACGCTCAATCGCGTCGATCTCTACATGCGCGACAGCGGCGCCGGCATCACGCATCAATTGCCGCAGATCCTGGGGCTGGACGGCGCTGGCACCGTCGAGGAAACGGACAGCTCGGATCCGGTGTTGTCGCGCGGGCAACGCGTCGTCGTGCATCCCGGTATCGCGTGCGGGCGCTGCGAGTTCTGCCGGCGCGGCGACTCGGCGCTGTGCACGTCGATCCGGTACGTCGGCGAGCATCGGGACGGGACCTTGGCCGAATACATTTCCCTGCCGTCGGCCAACGTATTTCCGATGCCCGAGTCACTCGATTTCGCGGAAGCGGCAGCGCTCGGCGTCAATCATTTGACAGCGTGGCGCATGCTCTTCACAAAGGCACGGATCGAGCCTTGGGAAACGGTCTTGATCTTCGGCATCGGCGGCGGCGTATCCCTTGCTGCATTGCAGTGGGTCAAGCTGGCGGGCGGGCGCGCCGTCGTCGCATCCCGCGACGACGGCAAACTCGAGCGGGCAGTCGAGCTGGGGGCGGATCATGCGATCAACATCGGTACCCAGGATGTCGTCAAGGAAGTGATGGCGATCACCGGCGGTCGCGGTGTCGATGTCGTGATCGAGAATGTCGGGCAGGCAGTCTGGTCAAGTGCGCTGAAGTCGCTGACGCGCGGCGGGCGCATCGTGACGTGCGGCGCAACGTCCGGCGATCAGCCGCCTGCCGATTTGCGCCGCATCTTCGCGAAGCAATTGCAGATATTCGGTTCGTCGCTCGGAAGTTTCGACGAGTACCGGATCCTGCTGGAATGGGCGGCGCGCAAGGCACTGCGCCCGGTCATCGACTCGCGGTATGCGCTGGACGACGTTCATGCAGCGCTCGATCGATTGGCTTCGGGCGAGCAGTTCGGCAAGATCGCCATCACGATCGCCGAGTAACGCATCCGCGGAAGGTCGACGCCGGGCGCTGAACCCGGACGACGCCTTCCCGTTCGCCTCACGCAGGGGCTGCGATTGCGTGCGGCGCATCGAAATGCGCGACGCGTCGCATCGCACGGGGATACGACACGGGCCTTCGATTCGAAGCGCGTGTCGGAAAGGTATGCGTCGCTACCGGGCGACGATGACGAACCGGTGCAGTGAGCGGGGAAAGCTCGCCGCACCATGGCTGAGCAGGTATACGATGATTCGCGACCAGGAAACACTCTCCCTTCTTCTCGATTCGATTTCGCGCTTTGTGCGCGAGCGACTGGTGCCGGCCGAAGACGAAGTTGCCGAAACCGACGAGATTCCCGCCGAGATCGTCGGCGAAATGCGCGAGCTCGGATTGTTCGGCCTGACGATCCCGGAAGAATACGGCGGACTCGGTCTGACGATGGAAGAAGAGGTGCTCGTCGCATTCGAAATTGCGCGAACCTCGCCCGCGTTCCGGTCGATCATCGGAACCAACAACGGCATCGGTTCGCAAGGCCTGATCGTCGACGGCACCGACGAGCAGAAGCGATTCTATTTGCCCAGACTGGCATCGGGTGAACTGATTGCGTCATTCGCTCTCACCGAGCCCGAAGCGGGCTCGGACGCGGGCTCGTTGCGGACGACGGCGGTCCGTGATGGTGACGACTACGTCATCAACGGCACCAAGCGCTTCATTACGAACGCGCCCGAGGCCGGCATCTATACGGTGATGGCCCGCACAAATCCGAAGGTCACGGGCACGGGCGGAATTTCCGCGTTCATCGTCGAAAAAAACACGCCCGGATTGTCGCTGGGAAAGATCGACAAGAAGATGGGGCAGCGAGGCGCACACACCTGCGACGTGATATTCGAAAACTGCCGGGTACCTGCAGCCAACCTGATCGGTGGCAAGGAGGGCGAAGGATTCAAGACGGCGATGAAGGTGCTCGACAAGGGGCGTCTGCATATTGCCGCGATCTGCGTCGGCGCAGCCGAGCGGATGTTGAGCGATGCGCTGCGCTATGCGATGGAGCGCCGGCAGTTCGGCAAGCCCATTGCCGAATTCCAGTTGATCCAGGCAATGCTCGCCGACAGTCGCGCGGAAATCTATGCGGCACGCTCGATGGTGCTCGACGCGGCCCGCCGCCGCGACAACAAGGAAGACGTATCGACGGAGGCGTCCTGCTGCAAGATGTTTGCGTCGGAAATGTGCGGACGTGTCGCGGATCGTGCCGTTCAGATCCATGGCGGCGCGGGCTATGTGTCCGAATACGCGGTCGAGCGATTCTATCGTGACGTTCGACTGTTCCGGATATACGAAGGCACCACGCAGATTCAGCAGATCGTCATTGCGCGCAACATGATGCGCGATGCCATGCGATAGGGCATGGCGGTCGGCGTTGCAAATGCCAAATACATCGCGTGCCGCCGGTTGCCGGGGGATGAAGGGCTGGTTCGTCGAAGGCAGGTCTGACGATCGCCGGGCGATACGCGTGCAGTGGGATATTCATACGATTGGGGAGTTTCATGAAGATATTGGTACCGGTAAAGCGTGTGGTCGATTACAACGTGAAGGTCCGCGTGAAGTCGGACAACACGGGCGTCGACATTGCGAACGTGAAGATGTCGATGAACCCGTTCGATGAAATCGCCGTTGAAGAAGCGGTGCGCCTGAAGGAAGCGGGCGTGGCGACCGAAGTGGTCGCAGTGTCGGTCGGTGTTGCGCAGGCGCAGGAAACGCTGCGTACGGCGCTGGCGATCGGTGCGGACCGCGCGATCCTCGTCGAGTCGAACGACAGTGTCGAGCCGCTGGCCGTCGCGAAGGTGCTGAAGGCGCTGGTCGACAAGGAGCAACCGCAACTGGTGATCCTCGGCAAGCAGGCGATCGACGACGATTCGAACCAGACCGGCCAGATGCTGGCTGCGCTGGCTAATCTGCCGCAGGCGACGTTCGCGTCGAAGGTCGTTGTAGCCGACGGCAAGGCGACGGTCGCGCGTGAAGTCGACGGCGGTGCGGAAACGCTGTCGCTGACGCTGCCGGCAGTCGTGACGACCGACCTGCGCCTGAACGAGCCGCGCTACGTGACGCTGCCGAACATCATGAAGGCGAAGAAGAAGCCGCTCGAGAGCGTGAAGCCGGAAGAGCTTGGCGTGGACGTGACGCCGCGTCTGAAGACGCTGAAGGTGGCGGAGCCGCCGAAGCGCGCAGCCGGCGTGAAGGTGCCGGACGTGAAGACGCTGGTCGAGAAGCTGAAGACCGAAGCCAAGGTGCTGTAAGAGGGAGCGGAAAGAAATGACGATTCTGGTTATTGCCGAACACGACAACGCGTCGATCAAGGCAGCGACGTTGAACACGGTGGGTGCTGCGCACGAGGTTGCCCAATCCGTTGGCGGCGACATTCACGTGCTGGTCGCGGGTCACAATGCGCAGGCGGCTGCGGATGCGGCGGCGAAGATTGCAGGCGTCAGCAAGGTCCTGCTGGCCGACGCACCGCAACTGGCCGCAGGCCTCGCGGAAAACGTCGAGGCAACCACGCTGAACATCGCGAAGGACTATTCGCACATCCTGGCGCCGGCAACTGCCTATGGCAAGAACATCGCGCCGCGTATCGCCGCGAAGCTGGACGTTGCGCAGATCTCCGACATCACGGCGGTCGATTCGGCCGACACGTTCGAGCGCCCGATCTATGCGGGCAACGCAATCGCGACGGTGCAATCTTCAGATCCGATCAAGGTGATCACGGTGCGTTCGACGGGCTTTGACCCGGTTGCAGCGGAAGGCGGCAGCGCAGCGGTCGAGAAGATCGAAGCGGCAGCCGACGCCGGAGTCTCGCAATTCGTGAGCCGTGAAGTGACGAAGCTGGACCGTCCGGAACTGACGTCGGCGAGCATCATCGTGTCGGGCGGCCGTGGCCTCGGCAGCGGCGAGAACTACACGAAGGTGCTGGAGCCGCTGGCAGACAAGCTTCAGGCTGCACTCGGCGCATCGCGCGCGGCAGTCGACGCGGGCTACGTGCCGAACGACTATCAAGTGGGCCAGACCGGCAAGATCGTCGCGCCGCAGCTGTACATCGCGGTCGGCATCTCGGGCGCGATCCAGCATCTGGCCGGCATGAAGGATTCGAAGGTGATCGTCGCGATCAACAAGGACGAAGAGGCCCCGATCTTCAGCGTGGCCGATTACGGTCTCGTCGGCGATCTGTTCACGCTCGTGCCGGAACTGGATGCAGCCTTGCCACGTGGCTGAGTTCCTCGCCACGATGTCGACTGCGGGGGAGAACCATGAATCTTCTCGATGACTTGCAGAAAGCAAGGGTGGAGGCGGCACATGCCGCCAACGTCGAAGATGCAGCCATCTGGAGATGGTTTTCGCCGCTGCTCGAGGAGCATCGCATTCGCTGGTGTCTTGCCGGACAGAATTGGCTCGTCAGCGTCGACAACCGGCACGTCGCGACCCATCGAAGCTTCGACTGCGCCATTCGCATGGCGAAGGAGAACGTAGAGCGACGCGTGACGTGCCAGGGAAAGCAGGCATCGGAAAAGAGGCGAGCCGCTTGACGGTCATGGTGCAAGCCAGGCCATGACGAGGCAACATCACAATCCGCTCGAAGCCCGCCGCAGGAAGACGATCAATGCCCGGCGCCTGCCGATAGTTTGTTCACGTGCAACGGAGCCGAAGGCGTCGATTGCCGCGAGTACGGGCGCCATGACATCGCCGCGCCCAGATAGGTGCTGACCGGAACACCGATCGCGATGGCGAGACGTCGGACGACGTGAACTCGGCTGCGCGGCGGGGGGCATGTTACGTGAGGACGGGAAGGAAAACGACGCGTGCCCTGTCATCGTGCAGGGACCACGAAATCGTGTACAGCGACGCACGATGCATGAAAGCGGGAAAGCATGAAAGCGGGAAAGCATGAAAGCGGGAAAGCG
This sequence comes from Burkholderia sp. MR1-5-21, assembly GCF_053427715.1. NCBI lineage: Bacteria > Pseudomonadati > Pseudomonadota > Betaproteobacteria > Burkholderiales > Burkholderiaceae > Burkholderia > Burkholderia sp. MR1-5-21. The sequence goes on along the minus strand of NZ_JBSAXD010000026.1, from coordinate 81,357 downwards.
GGAAAGCGGGAAAGCGGGAAAGCGGGAAAGCGGGAAAGCGGGAAAGCCGGCGCATCGTGCGCCGGCCGGCCAGCAGATTGCCGGCGATCAGTTCGCCGGCGCCGAGCTGAGCGCGGTGCCGAGCGTCGGGTCGAGGTACAGCGGTGTCGTGTTCGGCTTCGACGCGAAGTCGAACAGCCCGCTCAGGTCGCCGGCCGTTGCATCGAACGAGCCGCCGCCGATGCGCTGGCCGCCGAGCCAGTTGTCCTCGATAAAGCGGACCACCGAGGCCTGGTCGACCAGCGTGTGGTCGACGTAGTTCTGCTTCGCGTACGGCGAGATCACGACAAGCGGAATGCGCACACCGGGGCCGCAGCGGCCGTTGACAGGCTGGCCTTTCATGCCTGCGGCGGCCTTGCCGGTGCCGCACTTGCCGTTGCCGTTCAACTGGTCGGCGGCGTCGAACGACGCGTGCGTCGGTTTCGCATAGACGTGATCGTACCAACCGTCCGAGTCGTCATAGGTGACGATCACGGCGGTGTTCTGCCAATCGGGCTGCTGCTGCAGGAAGTTGACGACCTTCGTCACGAACGCCTGCTCGTCGAGCGGATCGGAGTAGCCTGCGTGCCCATCCTGCGCCGCTGGTGCCTTCAGGAAGCTGACCGCCGGGAAGTTGCCGGCCCTCACGGCAGTGAAGAAATCGTCGGAGTCGTACTGGTGGTTCGCCGGTTCGGCCGTCTTGCCGTCGGTTTCGAGGCTCGAGCCGATCGCGGCGACCGAGCTCGGCCGCGTGTGCTGCGGGTTCGCGGTCGATGCGTAGTACTGGAACCAGTTGTGGTGCGGCTTGTAGTCTTTGGTCGCTTCGCTTACGGCGCTCGCGACCGTGCTTCGGCGGCAGCCCGTCGTGCCGTTGCCGTTCACGGTCGACAGGTTGAAGCCGCCCATGAACCCGCCCCACGTGATGTTCGCGCCATTCAGCAGGTCGCCGATGTTCTTGCCGGCCATCATCGCCTGGTCGGTCGTGCTCGAGCACACGTCATAGCCCGGGTCGACGTCGTTGATCATCGTGAAGCCGCCCTGGCCGTCATTGATGTAGTACGACGACGCGGCGAGCGTCGACGGCTGCTTCGACGTCTTGACGATCTGCATCCCGTTGGTCTGACCGGAGATCACGTTCAGCGCGCCCGGCGTCGACGGACCGTACGACGTCGTGTACATGTTGTCGCTCATCGCGAAGCGCTGCGCGTAGTTCCACAACGCGGTCACGGTGTTGCCGTCGAAGTAGCCCATCACCTGGCCCTTCGTGCCGAATGCGCCGGCGCCGCCGGACGAGCCCTTGCCCGTGTATTTCGGGAACAGGTCGGCGAGACCGTTGTCCTCGGCCTGCTGCTCGGCCGTGTACGCGTGGTTCTGGTCGGCGGTCGCGGCCTGCGTGCGGTCGAGGCGGAACGGGCTCGCGGCGTCGGTGCCGTTCGCGGTGTTCGTGGCGTTCGGGTTCGCGGTCAACAGCGTGCCGGTCAGGCCGTTGACGCTCGGCGTGCCGACCGCCGCGGTGAACGCAGGTTCGCCCGACGGATTGGTCGCGTTCGGATAGGTGCCGAAGTAGTGGTCGAACGACACGTTCTCGCCGTAGATGACGACGAGGTGCTTGATCGGCGTCGCCGTCCGGATGGCATCGGTCGATGTCCGGGCGAAAGCACGATTGGTTGATATCGGCATAGTCGCTGCAATTGCGAGTGCAGCTACAGAGAGCGTTATCAGTGTTTTCTGATGCATATGGATAAATTTCATTTCTTTTACGTTTCTAATTGCAATATCGAAAATCTTTCTTGCATTGAATTACGTGGGAATAATTAACGCATTATTCGGCGGGCGAATTGCAACACTCAAATGTGACAGGGCCGGGACTTCACGCCTTCATTTTGCCTGCGCACACCTGACTCAATCACTGCATGCGCTCTGACATCACCGGGATACGTACGTCATGCAGTTTTTGCAATCGTGCTTGCAAAAATTGCATTGGACATTCTTCCGCCATTCGCCCCGTAAATTCAAAAGCGCTGGAAAACATTCGCCAGATCTGCATAAATATTCAATAGAAAAACAGATGATTAAGGGAAGCTTAAGGGATATCGGCGTGTTGTCGGCTTGCAACATTCTCGGGCACTGATAAAAAGCATTGAGACGGAAAATGAAACGACACAGAGATGTCATTTCAGGTTCGTAAAGTCTGCGCTTCTTCGAATACGCATAAATGGCGCGGACGAAGGCTACGTCGATTCCACCAGCCTCGATTCGCGTTCAGTCCTCGAAGGAGTCCAAAGGAGACAAATAGCATTCCTGACCATAAGGGTATGGGCAGCGCTCGCGATCGCCTGTCCTGAACGCTTGCTCGTTCGCGGGCGCCCTGTTTCGGTCGGGAAATGTGCAACGACTATTGGAGAATCAACATGCCGCGCAGGCATATGTCAGGGGTGTTGCTGGGGGTAGCAAGCAGTGCGGTCATCACGATTGCGCATGCGGCCGATACCGGGGCGGTGCAAGGTCATGTGCTGTCGGGTGCGAACAAACAGCCGGTCGCCGGCGCTCGCGTACAGATCCGCGAGACCGGGTCGGTCGTCACGACCACGGCCGACGGGGAATTCCATTTCCCGAAGCTGGTTGCCGGACGCTATACGCTGGTCATCACAGCCGGGCATGCGAAGACCGTCGAACGGACTGTCGTGGTTCGAGCGGATGACACCACGCGAGACGATATCAGCGTCGGTCCGGCGGTTGCCTCGCTCGACCACGTCACCGTCACCGCGCAGCGCAGCGCGAATGTCGTCGCGCGCGCGACCCAGCAGAACGCAGCCAACATGATCACCGTGTTGACGGCCGACGATATCCGCAAGATGCCCGACGTCAATGCGGCCGAGGCCGTCGCACGCGCACCTGGCGTCTCGCTGGAATCCGATACCGGCGAGGGCCGCTATGTGAACATTCGCGGTCTCGACACGAATTTGAACAGCACGACGTTCGACGGCGTCCATTTGCCGCCGACCAACCCCGCATCGGCACAGGGCGGCGGTCGCGCCGTGGCGCTCGACACGATTCCATCCGGCATGATCGGCCAGATCGTCGTGACCGATACGAACAAGCCCGAGCAGGATGCGGATGCGCTCGGCGGCACGATCGACATCTTGCCGCGCACGCTCCCGCCCTCCGGCAAACCGTTCCTGAACGCAAAAATCGGCTCCGGCGTCGAGACGCTGCGCGGCACGTCGATCGAGAATGCCGAGCTGTCCGCCGGCGCGCGCTTCGGTGCTGCGGGCATCGTGGGCCTCGGGTCCGGCATCACGTCGTACTCGGATGCACCGTTCACGTTCATCGGCACCTTCGCGTACAACCAGGACCACCGCGGCATCGACGACGTCGAACCGAGCTACGCCGAACTGCCCGGCGCGCTGCACAACGCGTATGCGAACGTCGACGAGCGCTATTACAACTATCACCGCAAACGGATCGGGTTTGGCGGAGAGCTCGGCTTCCAGCCGAATGCCGACAACCGGTGGTACTTCCGGTACTACAACTTCGGCTATACCGAAACCGTGAACCGTCAGGATCTCGCGACCAACTACGCCGCGACCAATCCTGTGCTGAATCCCGACGGCACGATCACCGACAGCCTTGCCAACCCGGGCTACACGCGGGGGCTGCGCGACGAGAAGGAGACGCTGCGTACTCAGCTCTTCATGCTGGGCGGCGTCAACAAGCTGGGCGCCAACACGCTCGACTATCACGCTGCCTTCACCCGCGGTACCTACGACAAGCCGTACGACTATCAGTCGACGTTTGCGAACGGCAGTCCCGGCACCGTGAGGTACTTTCCCGGCAACGACTTCCCGACGCAGACAATACTGTCCGGCCCGAATCCGGCGGACCCGTCGGGCTACACGCTGAGCAGCATCAACAACCAGACGCAGTACGTGAAGACCGACGAATGGTCGGGTAACGTCAACTTCACGATGCCGACCCACTTCACGAACATCGACGACGAGCAGATCAAGGTCGGGGCGGGGTTGCGCCGCATGGCGTTCTCGAGCGAAACGCACAGTTATTCGTATGCGCCGGCAACGGGCATACCGCTGTCGCAGGCGGTGTTCGGCGACCCGATCGTGTTCTACAACGGCCAATACAACATCGGCCCGGCGATCAGCGATGGCACGATGCGCAACGTGTTCAACTCGGCGTCGGCCGCGGGTCTCGTGTCGTCCAATCCGCTTGGTGACGCTGCCGCGGCGTCGTCGATCAACGAAAACATCTACAGCCTGTACGGCCAGTATCAGTTCGGCTGGGGACGTTTCAGTGTGCTCGCGGGCCTGCGCGGTGAGTTCACGCAGGATACCTTCCGCGGCAACGTCGTCAACGGTAGCGATGTCACGCCCAACGAGACATCGCACAACTACTTCAACCTGTTCCCGTCGGTGCAGCTGCGTTACGACTTCACGCCGTCGCTGGTGGGCCGTGCGATCTATTCGAGCACGCTGGCGCGGCCGGGGTTCACGCAAACCAGCGCGTCTGTTACGGCCGATCCTGGAACGGGCACTGTAACGACCGGCAACCCGAACCTGAAGCCGACCAAGTCGCAAAACTTCGACCTCCAACTCGAGCAATATCTGCCGCACGGCGGGATCTTCTCGATCGGTGCATTCGACAAGTCGATGCGTGACTACGTCGTGAGCCGGACGCAGTTCGTCGACAGTTCGCCATACCTGACCTACCCGGGCCAGATCACGCTGCAGACCTTCGACAACGTGTCCTCGGCGCGCGCGCGTGGGGTCACGGTCAACTATGAACAGCATTTCAGCCAGCTGCCCGGCGTGTTCGGCGGTCTCGGCGCCGGCCTGAACTGGACCTGGGTCAACTCTCATCTCGACATCCGGCCCGGCGAGGACCACATGCTGCCATCGGCGCCGCGTAACACGTTCAACGCAAGCGTGTTCTACGAACGCGGTCCGCTGAACATGCGCCTCGCGGCATCGTATGTGGGCGCGAGCCTCTGGTCCGTCGGCGGCTCCGCCGCGACCGACGTCTATACCGACGCGCGTTTCTCGCTCGATTTCGGTGGCAGCTACCAGATCGCGAAGAACGTCGGCCTGTACGTCAACGTGAAGAACATCCTGAACACGCCGCTGAAGTTCTACGAAGGCTCGCCGAACCGGCCGATCCAGCGCGAATTCTACGGCCCGACCGTCATGGTCGGCCTCACCATCAACGAATGACCCGCACGGAGTGCGATCCCCATGAAACACAAAACCCTTGCATCTTTCCTGCTCGCCATGGGCACCGTGGCGTGTGCCGCGTCGCTGTCGGTTGCGGGCACCGCCGACGCAGCGCCGGCTCCGGACGACGCGCACTTTGCGATCGCGAAGCGCTTTCCGCTCGCTGGCGCCGAGCGGTGGGACTACGTCGGCTACGACGCCGCTCGCCATCACCTGTTCGTCAGCCGCGATACGCATGTTCAGGTACTCGATACCGAATCGGGCAAGCAGGTCGGTGATATCGCGAACACGCCTGGTGTCCACGGTTTCGCGTTCGTCGAGTCGAGCAAGCTCGGCTTCATCACGAACGGCCGGGCCGACACCATCACCGTGGTCGATCTCGACTCGCTGCAGACCGTCGATACGATCAAGGCCGGCGGTCCGGACCCGGACGGCATTCTGTATGTGCGCGATCTCGGCCGTCTCTTCGTCAGCAACGGTCATGACAAGAGTGTCAGCGCGATCGATGTGGGTACGCGCAAGGTCATCGCAACGATGTCGGTGGGCGGCAAGCCGGAGTCGCTGGCGGCCGACCGCTCCGGGCACGTGTTTGTCGCGGCTGAAGACACGAACGAGATCGTCGAGATGGACGGCAGGGCGAACAAGGTACTCAACCATTGGGCGCTCGCCGATTGCGACGGCCCGTCGGGTCTGGCGATCGACGCCGACACGGACCGGCTGTTCACGACGTGCGCGAACGGGAAGATGGCCGTCGTCGACGCAAGCACCGGCCGCAAGGTCGCCGCGTTGCCGATCGGCGGTCATCCGGATTTTGCCGCGTTCGATCCCGAGCTGAAGACGGCTTTCAGCTCGAACGGTGGCGACGGCACGCTGACGGTCGTGCACGAGCGTGATCGCGACCACTTCGAAGTGGTACAGAACGTCCGGACCCAGACCGGCGCGAAGACGATGGCGCTCGACGATCGCACCCATCGCGTCTACCTCGTGTCGGCGCAGTTTTCGGCGCCCGCCACTTCGGCCAACCCGCATCCGGACATCGTGCCGGATACCTTCAACGTGCTGGTCGCGGAACGCGGCGCAGCAAAAGCCGGCCACTGACGGACCGGAACATCCCGGCCGCCGGGCGGTGTTCGTGCCGGCCGGCGGCATCCCGGTAGCATTCGCAACGAACCAAGGTAATCACATGTTTCGCAATCTCGTCGATCTTTCCGTCCAGTCGTGTGGCCTGCTGCCGCTGATGGCGCTGATTTTCCTGGCGTCGCTGACCATCATCATCGAACGCCTGATGTTCTTTTCCACGTCGGTACGCAATGGCCGCCACCTCGAGTATGACCTCAAGCGCGTCGATCGCGCGAAGCCCGACGAAGTGAAGAAACTGATCGTGCAGTACGACGGGGCCGTGCAGAGCGAGCTGATGAAATCGGCGCTTGCGCTGCAGGGTCAGCCGATCGAGCACTTCGAGCGCGAGGTCGAGGAAAGCATCATGTTCCAGATGCGCAAGCTCGACCGCAACCTGTGGGTGCTCGATACCGCGGTAACGCTCGGACCGCTGCTCGGCCTGCTCGGCACGATTGTCGGGATGATCGGCGCATTCGACATCCTGGGCTCGTCCGGAACCAGCGATCCGATGGCCGTGTCGGGCGGGATCGCACACGCACTGATTGCGACCGCATGCGGGTTGGCTATTGCGCTGGTGGGCGTTGTCGCGCTGAACTACCTGAACAAGCGGGTGCGCATGGTGATCCTCCAGATGGACCTGATCAAGTCGATGCTGGTGTCGCGGCTCGCGGCATGAACGGACACCAACCGAACGACAGGAGAACGCCGTGAGAAACCATCGCTCGCACTACTTCGGGTCAGAAGAAAAGCCGCGCATCGAGATCATCCCGATGATCGACATCATGATGTTCCTGCTGGTCTTCTTCATGCTCGTCATGCTCAAGATGATCCAGGGCACCGGTCTCAAGCTCGAGCTGCCGCATTCGTCGACGGCGGCACGCATCGAGACGGTCAGCGTGACAGTCGGCGTCGAGAAGGATGGCGAACTTCATCTCGACCGCGACGGCGTTTCCGCCGACCAATTGGTGGCGCGCCTCAAGGGGATGCAGGCCGCCAAGCAGGTCGACGTGACCATTGAGGGTGACAAGGGCGTCGATTACGAAAGAATCGTCAAGACGATGGACCTGGTTCGCACCGCGGGAATCAGTTCGGTCGCACTGGCGACCGATACGAACTAGCCAAGCGAGTTGACTGTCATGAACATGAGCATTCCCGACAAGCTGCGGGGCGCTGAGTGGCCGCGCGTAGCAGAAGGGTCGGGCAGACGCAGCGCGATGCTCGTCGCACTGTGTGCCGCGGCGCTGATTGAGGCCGCGCTGATCGCCGCTGCGCTCTCGTCGCATGCACCAGCGCCTGTCACCACGCATGCAAAGCGTGTGATGCAGATGCGGTTCGTGGAGGTCGTGCCGCCATCGCCGCCACCTCCGCCGCCTGTCGTCAGGAAGATCGTGAAGCGGGAGTCGGAGGTGCCGGTGCGCAAGCCGGTGCCGCGGCCGGCTGCCCCGGCCGTACCCGTTCAGCCGCTGCCGTCACCCGCGCCGCAGGCGCCTGCCGTTCCATTGGCCACCCAGGCTGCGCCTTCGCATACCCAGGCGCCTTCAGCCCCGGCCGCAGGCGCGACTTCGGCAAAGGCCGCGGCCACGGCGCCAGCGCAGTCGACCGACATAGCGATCGTCTGCCCGGTCCAGGTCAAGCCCGACATGCCGGCCCGCGCATTGGCCGAGGGCATCAGCGGCTCGGTGACGGCTCGCGCGACGATCGCGGGGGGCAAGGTCATTCACGTCGACATCGTCGATTCGACGCCGCCGGGCGTTTTCGACGGATCTGTCCGCCGGGCGATGGCGCGCTACCAGTGCACGGCCAACGGTACCGTCGTCGTCGAACAATCGTTTGATTTTGCCGAAGCCGACTGACGACCTGGGTGCGGCAACCCCGCGACGCCGCGCACGTGAACACGCTAACGCGCCGAACGTGTGCGGCATCGGTCGCGCGGCTGACAACCCTGCCGGGAGCCGAGGTATTCGGCGACATGTTGTCAGCGGTGATCGACCGCGTTCTGCGGTGGTACTGCAAGCGTCGACTCCGCCGTTCGCATGGCGAAGGAAAGCGTGGAGCGAAGCGCGACGGCCCGGGGAAAGCAGGCTTCGGAAAAGAGACGAGCCGCTTGACGGTCATGGTGCAGGCCAGGCCATGACTCGACAACACGACAATTCGCGCGAAGCCCGCCACAGGATGGCGATCAATGCCCGGCGCCCGGTGCCTGCCGATAGTTTGCTCCGGTTCCCTGAGCAATTTGCATGAGCAACAGCGCGAGGCCGATGACTGATACGACTGCGCCGGTCGCGCCGGTCGATGCGATGCCGACATGATCGATCGTCAGGCCGCCGAGCAACGAGCCGAGCGCGATGCCCGAATTGAACCCCGCGATGTTCAGGCCAGCCGCGACGCCATGGGCATTCGGGGCATGCGTTTCGGCAACGCCGATCAGGCGGGCTTGCAACGCCGGCACCGACGCGAACGTGAACAGACCGAGCAATGCGACGAGGACAGCCATGCTGACCGGCGACGACGCCAGCGCCCACATGCCGAGCGCGGCGATGGCGATGCCGGCGATCAGCAGCGTGCTGGCGCGATTCGCGCCGAGACGATCGGTCATCTTGCCGCCCATGATGTTGCCGACTGCAGCGAGCACGCCGTAAATCATCATGAAGATGCTGACGGTATGCGTGCTGAGCCCGGTGACCTGAGTCAGCATCGGTGCAATGTACGTGTAGGCGGTGAACGATCCCGCATAGCCGAACACGGTGACGAGCGCACCCATCAGGAGCTTGCCGTGGAACAGCGTCTTCAGCGCCGTCAGCGCCGACGGTCCCGTGTCCTGTTCACTGCGCATGGGATCGCGCATGCCGAGCAGCAGGCCAACGAAGCCGATTGCGCCGAACGCGCCGATTGCCGCGAGTACGGGGCGCCACGACATCGCCGCGCCCAGATAGGTGCTGACCGGAACGCCGATCGCCATGGCGAGCGTAAAGCCGCCGAAAACGACGGCAACGGCGCTGCCCGCTTTCTTCGAACCGGCAAGTCGCGCAGCCGTGCTCGACGCGACGGCAAGGAAGAGCCCATGTCCGATGCCGGCGACGAAGCGGGCGGCGAGCAGCATGGACAGGTTCGTTGCGGCGGCAGCGAGGAAGCTTCCCGCGGCAAAGACGAGGGTCGTCGCGAGCATCGTGCGCTTGCGGGACCATGTCGCGGTCAGCGCGCTGAGAATGGGCGCCGAGAAAGTGGCGCCAAGCGCGTATGCCGTGATGGCCGTACCGGTTTGCGCGATATCGACGCCGAGCGTTCTGGCCATCACGTCCGTCAGCCCGATCGGGACGAATTCGGCCAGTCCGAGCGCAAACGCGCTCAGTGCAAAGATGTAAATGACGAATGGCATGGCTGGATCTGCGAATAGGGTAAATGGGAAGCCGACTGATACTCGGGATTACCCTAGTGTAGAGATGCGCCAGCCATCAATGAAATCACGCTTTTTGGTCTCTGGGATAACGTGATTTATGGCTCGATAGCGGTCGTCACTGCGGTGCGTTGAACGCGTTCAGCAAGTAGTCCCGCGCATGGACGATACGGGGCGTCCGCATGGCCCTCTTGTTCCAGACAAGATAGAGATTGTTGGTGGGGGCGTTCTCGGGCGCGGTCAGCGAAACCAGCCGCCCCGACTCCAGTGACCCGGCGCACAGATAGTCCGGCAGTGCTGTCCAGCCGTATCCGCCGGCCACGAGGCGTTCGATGATCCGCAAGTCGGGAATCGTCAACGATGCCTGTATCGTCGGCGCCATCTGGAACATCGAGGTCCAGACGAGGCGTATCAGCGCCAGATCCTCATCGTAGGCAATGATTGGCAGCGTGGAGAGCGTGGCGGCGGTCGGATTTCGTCCGACCTGTCTTGCGAGCTCGGGCGCAAGGACGAGCAGAAAGCGTTCGGTCAGAAGCCGCGCAAAACCGTGCGAGGTGGAATCCGGCATCGACGCGGTAATCGCGAGATCCGCCGTGCCATCGTTGAGCAACTGGTAGATGCGGTCGCGGTTGCCGATATGAAACCGGATCAGAAACCCTTGTTCCATGAGCGGAGCAAGCGCGGCGGCCACATGCGAGCAGATGAAATCGGACGGACCGACGACATGGATCGTCCCGCCAGGCATCGCGCCGGATCGATACGACGCAAGCTTCATTTCGAGTCCGTCGAGATACGGTGCGACGGATCTCGCAAGCTCGTCGGCGGCTTCTGTCGGGAGTACGCCGCGGGCACGCCGGATGAAGAGCGGCTTTCCAACGAGTGCCTCGAGCGCCTGAATATGCATCGAAGCCGCCGGCTGGGTAATGCCCAGCTGCTCCGCGGCCTTGGAGAAGGATTTCAGGCGATAGGCGTCGAGAAACGTCCGCAGATGTGTAAGGTGACTCATGTGCGTTTCGGATGATGTGCAACGAAATTGCGCAGCGCATGCGGCGACGGATCACCCGGCCGGCCGAGCCCATGTTCGGCGGATCCATGCGTCACGCCGGTGTCGATTCAGTGCCCTTTGATCCCGAGTGTCACGAGTACCTGCGAGAAGCTGGCCGCCGATGGTTCGTCGGCACTCAGCGCACATTCGATTACCGCATCGCCTTCGAGCGTGCTCAAGAGCAGACGCGCTGCGTGCTCGGGGGGAAGGGGCGTCGTTTGTCCGCGCGACTCGCCGTGCTCCCGGATGACTTCCTGAATCCAGTTCAGCTGCATGCGGAACAATTTTACGATCTCTTTGCGCAACGCATTGGGCACCGAAGAGCGAGCCGCAGCCAACACGCTCGACAGCGGCGCGAGCCCTTTCTCGAATCCTTCCGAAAACAGACACGCGTACGCGATCAGTCGGCTCTCCGCATCGCGATACTCGAGCTTGATGTCATATAACTCGGTCTTGATGTGCGCGATGTGCTGCCTGATCAGCGTGGTGCAAAGCGCCTCCTTGGTCCGGAATTCCGCAAGCGATGCGCTCGACCCGAGATCGGACAGATGAAACGCCTGGTATCCACGTGTGCGAATCAGCCGCTCCGCGTCGGCGAGTAGGGATTGCATTGGGACGGAACGCATCGGATTGGAGGGCATGCAACGATTGAAATGTCGGAAGTGAGCAGTTGGCAGCGACCGACTGCTCCAGATCGATTGCGCAGTATAGGGGGGCAGTAATAAGCATTTGCGCCAAAATCGCTTACTGCTTTGGGCCACAGTGGTATGTTCAAACCATCATCTCGAGATCAACCAGTCGGAACAGACTGCAATCGATCCGCCTGACCCGGGATTCGACTGCAGCATCAGGCGTGGGCGGCATCGGCAGCGTCGAAACATCCTGTACACATGGCGCGAACGCCACGCGTACAGGACCGTCCGGATATCACTGGTTAGTCCGCTGGGTGAGCAGGGTAGTCGGTATAACCTTCTGCACCACCGCCGAAGTAACTGGCGGGGACGCCGTCGCTCAGAGCATGCCCATGCTTCAGGCGAGCAGGCAGGTCAGGATTCGAGATGAACGGCCGGCCGAACGCGATGATGTCTGCGCGGCCGCTGGACAGTGCCCGTTCCGCGGTCTCGCGATCGTAACCACCGGCGAGCATCAGTACCCCGTCGAATTCACCGCGCAGTTGCTTGATGATTGCGTCCCACCGTGGGTCATGCTGTTCATCCTTGACCGTACCGACCATGGCGGGCTCCACGAGGTGCAGGTACGCAAGGCCGAAGCGGTTCAGATTGCGCACGATGTAGCCGAACGTTGCCTCGGGCGTTTCGTCGTTCATGCCCATGAAGCGCCCCATCGGCGTCAGTCGCACAGCCACGTTTTCTGCGCCGACTTCGTCGGCGATCGCCGCGACAACCTCGAGAAGCAGCCGCGCGCGATTCTCGATGCTGCCGCCATACGCATCCGTGCGCTGGTTGCTGCTGCTGTTGATGAACTGATCGAGCAGGTATCCATTGCCCGCATGGATCTCCACGCCGTCCATGCCCGCCGCCATCGCATTTTTTGCGGCCTGCCGGTAGTCGGCGACGATCTCGCGAATGCCGTCGATGCTGAGTGCCTGCGGCACGGGGATTTCGCCCCAAACACCGTTGCCGGCATCGTCGACGATAAATGTCTTGCCCGGGACGGGAAGCGCACTGGGCGCCACGGGCAGGGCGCCGCCCGGCTGAAACACCGGGTGCGAAACGCGGCCCACGTGCCAGAGCTGAAGGAAGATGTGACCGCCTTCCTTGTGCACGGCTTCGCTCACGGCGCGCCAGCCTTGAATCTGCTCTTCGCTGTGAATTCCCGGCGTCCATGCATAGCCTTGACCCTGCTGGGAAATCTGCGTCGCCTCCGTGACGATGAGGGCGGCGCTTGCGCGCTGGCGATAGTATTCGACGTTCATCGCCGACGGGACGTTGCCCGGCTGTGCGGCGCGCGAGCGCGTCAGCGGCGCCATGGCGACGCGGTGTTCGAGATCAAGGTGACCAATTTTGATGGGCTGAAAAAGGCTTGTCATTTCCGTGCTCCTGGGGCGAATCGTATGGGATCGATCGACTGCACGCGGTGGCTCTGTTCTCCAAACGCCACGCATGTGCGACAGGAGTGACAGTAGCCGACGCGGCGGCGCGGCAGAATACGAACCCTGTGCCATCCTCCTTTGCAGTTTGTGCAATGCCAGTCCTGCCACTCGGCCCACGCGTGTTGCCAACGGACGACGCGCAAAACGTAGCGATGCGGCACCTTTAATTTATCCATTGATAATCACAATGGCGCCGCCGGTCGCGGTGGTGCGTACGTTCGCAAGCAGACGAGCCCGCAATCTCGTCATGCGTAACACGCTGCCTCCTATTCGGGGACATTCGATCGCCGGAGCTCGACGGTATGGAGGAAACCATGGGTCGACTTGTCCGTCGGCACGAGTGTTCCGTGTTCGCGCCGACGACACTGTGTCTCCGGCCCGGGCAATTCGTCGCGGCAAGTCATCCGAATGCGCGGATTGTCCAGTCGATTGCCGCAAGATCGATCTGCCGCCTCATCAGTGAAATCACAGCCTTCATCGGCTGCGCCCCATGCGCCAGATGGACGTGTCGCCCCGAAAAACAGGTGATTCGCCGCCTGTCCTCGTTACGGTCATGACAGCGTGCTTCCGATGCTGGAGGCTGCTGCGGCCATTCCCTATCGAACCGGCCAAACCGGTTTTCGACGGACGCTGCAAGCCGATCGGCGACTTTGGCACGGATATCGCTTTATTGCTTGCTGATGGCGCGCGAGGTGCCCGTGACTCACATGCACGACGCCGTCTGTCAAAAACCATCGAACCTCGTCGATACACGTCGCGGATTGCGTGGCGCTCGCCACGGCTTGGCATGCGCTGATCAAGGGTGTTGACCATCGAGCATCGTGGATTCGATTGAGCCACTGCCTGACGAATCGACGCGCGGACCCTCGGCGTATCGATGTGTCGTGCAGGAATCCGGTGGTTTGGAACTGCGAAGGAGTTCGAGACAAGTGAAATTGGAGACGAGAATGGAAACTGTGCGCGCAAGCCGCTTCGGACAAGTGGCAACGGATGAGTCGATTGACGAGAAGAGAAAGCGTGCGATCAAGGGCGCGGTCTTTTCCGAATTCATCGACATGTTCGACATCTATCTGCCGGTGATCATCCTCGCGCCGATACAGTCGTATTTCCTGCCGAAGAATGTGTCTGGCGGCCATCAGGCAGTACTGGAATCGCTGGTCTTCATTACGACGCTGCTCGGCCGTCCGCTCGGCGCATTGCTGTTCGGCCGAATAGCGGATCGCGTCGGTCGCCGCACGGCGTCGATCTTGTCAGTGACGGGATTCGGCGTGGCCACCTTGCTGATCGCGCTGATTCCCGGCTACGCATCGATCGGAATCGCGTCGTACTGGCTTCTGGTCCTGTTGCGATTTGTCGACGGGATATTTCTCGGCGGCGGGTATACCGGTGCGTTGCCACTTGCCATCGAGTACTCCAGGAAGGCGCAACGCGGCCTCGTCGGGGGCCTGATTCTCGCCGGCTTCCCGGCCGCATACGTCGCGATCAACGTCATGGCCATGGTCATGTTCGCGCTGTTCCCGCTGGGCGGGCCCGACTCGCCGTACGCGATGTGGGGTTGGCGTATTCCCTTCATCGTCGGCGCGGCAATGGCTGCGTTGCTGGCCGTGTATTACGTCCGCAAGGTTGCCGAATCCGAGGTATGGGCCGGGAAGTCCGCGCGAAAGCCGCAGGCAACCTCCGCCACCCGACTGGTCAGCGGTCAGCAGTTTCGCAATCTCCTTCAGGTGCTCCTGATGATGACCGGATTCTGGCTGACGCAAAACGTGGTCGGGCTGTTTCTTCCCACCGGGATCTTGCTGAAGACGCTGCACCTCACGGCGTTCGAGATGACGACCACACTGATGATCTCGTATTCCGTGCTCTGTTTCGGCTATGTCGGTGCCGGCATTTTGGGGCAATGGATCGGCCGACGGACGATGCTGTCCATGATCGGTGCGCTTTCGGCTAGCGTCGGTGCCGTTCTGCTCTATGCGCTGATCGAGTCGAAGGGAGCCAGTCTGATCCACATCGCGTTGCTCGTATGCGGCCTCGCGATCGTCGTGAGTTCTGCGTGGGCGGTCATCGTCACCTATATCAATGAACGCTTTGCAACGGGTGTCCGCGCAACGGGTTTCGGCGTCGGCTATAGCCTGTCGGTCATTGTTCCGTCCTTCTATGCGTTCTACATGAACTGGCTCGGATCCGTGATGCCGTTGCGATATGCGCCGGTCGCGCTGCTGGTGATAGGCGGAATTGTCGCGTGTCTCGGTGCGCTCATGGGCCCGGAGACCAGGAATGCCGAGCTTTGAATATCCGGCCGTTGATCGACATCCGGATAACCGTATCGGCGATATCGATGAGGTGGGCATAAATCTTCACAACGACATCGCGCAGATGAGGGCCGTCGCCGGAGTCGCAGTCGCGAGCCGATCGATTCTGGCGTGAGCTCGACGTCGCAGAACGAATCGTTTCGTCATTTTCCGGAAATCGACGGATTCGATGCGCTACCGATGCGATCGCGGGTCTACTTCGGCAAATCATACCGAAGCCATTCGCCTATCCTAGCAACGAGCACTACTCCCAGCACCCGCTCGAAAAAAGACTCATCGACTACGGGGTGGCTGACACAAGGAGTCGGTGTCGCAGTGAAACGCGAGCATCGGGACTCGGCCGTTCGTTCGACCAGCATCTTCCGATCGCAATGACGCTGCCGATCAATGCGATGCAGACATGCGGAGACGGGGCAAGCGAAACGAACCGATGTTCGGCACGGTAGAGACTTTTGACGAGGAAGACAAATGGAACGATTCGAAGTGGAAATCCGCAAATCGGAGAAATGCTTGTCGCCTGAAGATCGCACGCGACTGCTCGAGTCTCGGCCGAAGTTCGGCGAGGCATTCACTGACCACATGCTGATCGCCGAGTATGACAGGTCGAACGGCTGGCATGACTTTGCCGTCACCGGATTCGACGACATCAGCATGCATCCCGCAAGCCATGTGATCCACTATGGTCAGTCGATCTTCGAAGGCATGAAGGCATATCGGCAACCCGACGGTTCGATCGCAACGTTTCGCCCACGCGTCAACGCGGAGCGCTTTGCCGCGAGCGCACGGCGACTGGCAATGCCGCCGATCTCCGAAGCGATGTTCCTGAAGTCGCTCCAGGCGCTGGTCGAAACCGAGCAGGACTGGGTGCCGAACGACCTCGGCGAGAGTCTGTACTTGCGCCCGGTCATGTTTTCTCGCGATCCCGTTCTGTTGACGAAGCCGTCGGCAACCTACACGTTTGCGGTCCTCGCGTCGCCGTCCGGCGCGTACTTCAAAAACGGCGTACAGCCGGTCGATGTCTGGGTGTCGCGCGAATATATCCGTGCGGCGCCGGGCGGAACAGGCGAAGCGAAATGCGCGGGCAATTACGCTGCCGCACTGGCCGCGCAACAGCAGGCAATCGAGAATGGGTGCGAACAGGTGATCTGGCTCGATGCCCACGGCCGAACCGCGATCGAGGAAATGGGCGGCATGAACGTGTTTTTCGTATTCCGCGAAGGCGGCAAGGTCAAACTGGTGACACCGCAGGCGTCTGGCACGATCCTGAAGGGCGTGACACGGGATTCGATCTTGACCTTGGCGAAGGACAGCGGGTACGAAGTGGAAGAGCGGCGAATCGAAATCGGCGAGTGGGAGGCCGCTTCCAGGTCCGGCGCGATGACGGAGGCATTCGCATGTGGAACAGCCGCCATCGTCGTTCCGATCGGCCGCGTGAAATCCGTCGACGGCGAGTTTGTCATCGGTGACGGGCAAGCCGGCCCGGTGGCGATGTCGCTTCGGAGCAAGCTGCTGTCGATTCAGCACGGATTGCAACCTGACACGCATGGATGGCTCTATCCGTTGGTGAAGGCAAGCTGACCTGCAGCAATCTGTCCGCCGAAAATACTCAGCACTGCAAGGATTATCGGTCTCGTCGATGACCGGCGGTGGTGTCGAACGGGGTAACGACCCCGTCCGGCACGCAAGCGCGCCGTCGGGTCATTGCTCCCGTTCCGCTGCCGCTTCCTGCTTCTCGCTGTACCTCCCGCATTCTCTCACCACACGCGTCGTCTTTTGCGTGAATGCGCATTCACACATCGCGCGACGCACGCCGACTGACAATCCAGCCACATCGATCCCGCGACACGTGTCGTTCACTTCCACGGAGGATGGTGTCTGACACCTGATTGAAAAACGCCGTGTTCGCCGACGTTCCGGAACATCGCCGACTCTCGCACGACACACGCATGGACGTAGCTCGACCTCGGGTGAACACGAGTATGCAACCTGCGACGAAACGATCATTTCGCGTTTCCTGAATAGCGGAAATGGACGTTTGGATTGCGTTGCCCGGAGCCCGTCAAGTCGACAGCAAATGCCCTAATTGGCTGGCTATATTGCTTCACCATCCTGAGTAACTCAATCGGACGGACCACGACAACGTCGCGGATGCGACGGCGATTCCGGAGACCTGGGCGTGGGCAGGGATGGTCAACTCAACATCTGGGATGTCGATATGAAGAGCTCCGCAACACGCAACACGGCGTTGGTACTGTCGGTCATTGCCTTGAATGTCTCGTCGCTGGCCACAGCGGCAACAACACAGGTAGTCAAGCTGGGACTTGCCGGCCCTCTGACGGGTGTCGTCGCTCACATCGGCAGGGACGTCAGGAATGGCGCGAAACTCGCCGTGGATGAAGCGAACGCCAAGGGCTTGACCATCGACGGCAAGAAGATCGACCTGCAACTGGAGGTCGAGGACGATGCCGGCGATCCGCGCATCGCGACCGAGGTTGCGCAGAAGCTTGTCGACGACAAAGTCGTCGCCGTGATCGGACACGTGCAGTCCGGTGCGACGATTCCCGCATCCCGTATCTACCGGGATGCCGGCATCCCGCAAGTCTCTCCGTCCTCGACGAATCCCCTCTACACGCAGCAGGGCTTCAGGACGGCGTTTCGGGTGATGGCGACCGACGCGGAGCAAGGGCCTGCACTGGCCACCTACGCGTCGAAGCAGATGAATGCGAAGACGGTCGCGATTGTCGACGACGCGACGGCCTACGGCCAAGGGTTGGCTGACGAATTCGCCAAGAGCGCGAAAGCCCTCGGGATCAAGGTGGTGTCGCGCGATGCCAGCACCGACAAGACCGTCGACTTCAAGGGGATTCTGACCAAGATCAAGAACGAGAATCCGGATCTGATCATGTACGGCGGGGCCGATGGTGCAGGACCGCAACTCGTGAAGCAGGCCGCTCAGCTCGGCTTGCGGGCCAGGATCCTTTCCGGCGACGGAATGTGCACCGAGCGATTCGCCGCGTTGGCCGGCGACGCCGCTTCGCGGCTGACCTGCTCCGAAGCCGGGCTCCCGCTCGAGAAAATGCCGGGCGGCGACGAATTCAAGAAAAAGTACATGACCGCGTTCAACCAGAAGATCGAAGGGTATGCGCCTTTCGCGTATGACGCGGTCAACGTGGTGATCGACGCAATGAAACGGGCAAATTCGACGGATCCGGCGAAGATCCTCGATGCGATGTCATCGACGAAATACAACGGTGTCATCGGGCCGATCTCGTTCGACGAAAAAGGTGACCTGAAGGAGAAGGGCATTTCGATCTACGAGTACCGGGGCGGCCAGAAGACGCTTCTGGACGTGATGAAGCTGTAGAAGTCAGCCGGCCGGGCCGCACCGGAATTGCGGCCCGTGTGCATCCGTGCGGGATCGCCGGACGCCACGCGGACGCGCTACTGCAGCGTCGCTCCGGGATCCTTCACTACGCCATTCGTACAGCTGCGTCGAATGGCGCGGAAACGGGGTCGCGATCCGGGTTGCCCGAAGTCACTTTGGCTCGAACATCAACATGACGGAGTTTGTAGTGAGCTATTCGAAAAGAATGCGCTTGGTCAAGCCATCCGCAATACGTGAATTGCATCTGCTCGAACACGATCCCGAGGTCATCTCGTTCTGCGGCGGATACCCGGACGCCTCGTTGTTTCCGGTCGCCAATCTGCGCGACGCATACAGTGCAGTCATCGAGCGTGACGACCTGGCTTTTCAATATACGCATTCACAGGGCGACTTGTCGCTTCGGCAGAAGGTTGTCGCCAAGATGCGTCGAGACGGCGTGCCCTGCGACGAGGATGACGTGCTGATTCTCCACGGCGCTCAGCAGGCGCTTGATCTCATCGGCAAGTTGTTCATCGACGAAGGCGACACCATCCTCGTCGAGGCGCCAACCTTCCTTGGCGCGCTGATCGCGTTCAATGCGTATGCGCCGAGCTACGTCGGGATTCCGATGGACGACGACGGAATCGATACGGATGCGCTGGAAGAGATTCTGCGAAGCACCGCCGGCGTGAAGTTCATGTATGTGATACCGGACTTCCAGAACCCGGCCGGGGTCACGCTTGGTCTGGAACGTCGCAAGCGGCTGGCCGAACTCGCGGAGAAGCACGATTTCTACATTATCGAAGATTCGCCTTATCGGGACATCCGCTTCTCCGGACAACCCGTGCCCCCGATCAAGCATTTCGACACGAACGGACGTGTGATCTTCGTCGGCAGCTTCTCGAAAAGCCTCGTGCCCGGAATGAGACTTGGATGGGCGGTCGGCAACCAGGACCTCATCCGCAATCTCGCGCAACTGAAGCAAGCCGCCGATACCCAATGCAGCACCGTCAACATGAAAGTGGCGAACGCCTATCTCGAGTCGTTCGATCACGACAGGCACGTGGCCCGGCTGGTCGACAGCTACCGAAAGAAGAAGCAGTTGATGCTCGACGTGATCAACGCATCGTTTCCGGATTGCGTGACCCACACGAATCCGGAAGGGGGCATGTTTACCTGGCTGACCTTCCCGAAGGGATTCGATGCGGATGCGTTCCTGAAGAACGTCCTGTTGCCGACATCGAAAGTGGCATACGTTCCGGGCATGCATTTCTTCGCGGGCGGGAGCAGCGTGCCGGTTCACCACGCAAGGCTGAGCTACTCGGCATCCGCCGAGTCCGCCATCATCGACGGGATCGCAAGAATGGGCAAGCAACTCCATTTGCATCTGCGCTGAGGCTGGCCGACGCAACACCCGCTCGCGAGCGGCATCGCATAGGCAAACTTTTTCCCAAGAATGTGCAATCCGCCAGCAAGCACAAGCAAGACGGCCATCGCAGCGTAACGATACAGTGGTTCACACCGTCGCCCCGGTCGACGCCGGACTTTCGCAACGACAGCGCCTGTTCGCGCAATCGAATCGGCTTGTCCGGGAAAGGTCCGGTCGGAACGGGCAACCCTGCGTCGCGGGCGCAGGCACACGCACCGGCCGGGGCGACGGCATTCGATTCCGGCCGGACAGCGTTGACCGTCGATTCGACAGACACGCTTTTGAAGGGTTGAACACGCGATGATCAAACTATCCGAATCCATCGAGATTGCCGCGCCGGTTGCCGATGTCTGGCCCATTCTTGCCGACCCGGCGCAGGTCGTCGGCTGCGTTCCGGGCATGACGCTGACTTCCGATAAAGGCAACGGCGTCTACGACGGAACGATTTCGGTCAAGTTCGGACCGACGATCGCGAATTTCCGCGGGCAGTCCCGATTGACGTATGACCATGCTGCCAGGTCCTGCGATATCGAAGCGGGAGGCGTCGATCAGAAAGGATCGACGCGTGCGATGGCTTCCGCGCATATCGTCGCGTCCGGAGCGGACGTGACCACCGTGGTCATCGATGGCGGATTCAACGTGACAGGACCTCTGGCGCAGTTCGCACGCACGGGTGGCGTGTTTGTCGCAAGAGCGCTGCTCGAGGAATTCGTCGCCAATCTGACCCGGCGCCTGGAACGCGAGCGCGTGCCGGCAGGCAGCCCGATCCCCGACGCTCCTGTAACGCCGCAAGGAACTGCACCGGTAACCGCACAGATCAGTGCTTTTCGCCTGCTGCGCGCAGCGTTGCGTGGCTGGTTGAAGAATCTTTTCCGTCGAACGTAGAGCAAGGACAACGTCATGCTTTCACAATCCGAAGAACTCAACTACACGCTGCTCGCCAAGGCCTTCGCCGCTGAGGGCGTCGACACCGCCTTCCATTTGATGGGCGACGGCAACATGTACTGGGCGACGTCGCTGACGCGCGATTGCGGGGTGCGGGCAATCCACGCGCGCCACGAGAATTGCGCCGTCGCGATGGCGGACGCGTACAGCCGCGCAACGGGGAAAGTCGGCGTCGCGTCGGTGACATGCGGACCCGGCTTCACGCCGACCGTCACGTCGCTGACGGTCGCGGCGCGCGGCAACGTGCCGCTGATCCTTTTCGCGGGCGATACGCCGATCACCGACCTGTTCCACAACCAAGCCTTCGATCTCGGACCCGTCGTCGAAAAAACGGGTGCGCGCTATATCCCGTTGCGTCATCCCGACCGCATGCTGAACGACGTGCGAGAAGCGTTTTACATCGCGCGTTATGAGCGCACGCCGGTTGTGCTGGGTGTCCCGCTGGACCTGCAGATGTTGCCGGCCGCATGGGGCGTCGAATATGTCCCGTCGGCGGATCTGATGCCGCGGTTGCAACGCATCCAGCCCGATCCGGAACTGGTCGGCGAGGCCGCAGGAATCCTGGCGCAAGCCGAACGCCCGATCGTGGTCGCAGGCTATGGGGCGCTGCGTTCGGGGGCGATCCCGGAACTGTCGGCGCTGGCGCAACATGCGGGTGCGCTCGTCGCGACCTCGCTGCGTGCGAAAGGCGCGTTCCATGACAACCCGTTCAATCTCGATGTGTCGGGGTCCTTCGCAAGTCCGTACGCACATGAACTCTTCGCGGAAGCGGACGTGATTCTGTCGGCCGGCGCGGGTCTCGGCAGCTATACGACCGAGGCAGGCTATCTCTTTCCGAATGCAAAGGTCGTGCAGATCGATACGCGTCCGCGCGGTCTTTGGCAAGGCAGCCGGACTGCGGATCTGCATATCGCCGCGGACGCGAAAGCGGGCGCCCAGGCGATCACGAACGAGCTTCGCCAGCTGACTCCGGCGCGAACCGGCTATCGGCGTCCCGAAATCGCCGAGCGCCTCGCGCGGGATGTGCAGGACGACAAGCCGTTCGACCTGGAGCCGAATACGCTCGATCCGCGCGAGGCGGTCAACGAGCTCGATCGGGTCATTCCGAAGGACTGGGATATCGTGATGGGGTGTGCGCACTTCTTCACCATCGCAGGCCCGATGCTCAAGGGCCGTCCTGCGGACCGCTACCACTTCCTCACCGAGTTCGGCGCGATCGGACAGGCGCTTCCTTCGGCCGTCGCCGTGGCCGCCGCCCGTGGTAACGGCAAAGTTTGCCTGATCGAAGGCGAGGGCAGTCTGCTGATGCAGATCCAGGAGCTCGAAACCATCGCGCGGCACGGGATCAAACTCCTGATCCTGACCTTCAACGACGGCGCCTACGGCGCAGAGATCCACAAGCTCGTACCGAAGGGCATCACGCCGGAGGAAGCAACATTTGGCCGGCCGAACCTCGCCGCGGTTTCCCAGGCGTTCGGTCTGCGCGGCGCGATCATCGACCAACCCGGCAAGCTGTCGCAATGCTTTGCCGAGCATGAGCGCGGCAGCACCGCAAGCCTGCTCGACCTCCACATTTCAAGGACGGTCCCGTCGATCTCTTATCGGCGCGTCTATTTCGGCGAGGTCTGACATCGGTGACGGACCGACGTCCGAGCCCATATCCAATCGGAGGAAGTTGCATGGCCCAAGTTGTCCGCTTTCATGCCCATGGCGGTCCCGAAGTCCTTTCATACGAGCAGAGCGAGGTCGGTGCGCCGGCTCCCGATGAATTGCGGGTGCGCCAGACCCGCTGCGGGGTGAATTTCATCGACACCTACGTTCGCTCCGGGCTCTATCCGGTCGACCTTCCGTACATCCCGGGTCAGGAGGGCGTTGGGGAAGTCGCGGCGATCGGTTCGGATGTCACCGGTTTCCAGGTGGGCGACCGGGTCACCTATTCGACGATGGGGGGCGGCGGATACGCGTCCGAACGGCTCATCGAAGCGGATCTCGCATTCAAGGTGCCGGCGTGGATCAGCGATGAAGTCGCGGCGGCGTTCACGATGAAGGGACTCACGGTGCAGATGCTCATCCGGCAAACCTATCGGGTGGGACCGGGCACCGTGATGCTGGTCCACGCGGCAGCCGGGGGCGTCGGCACATTGCTTTGCCAATGGGCCGCCAGCCTGGGGGCAACCGTGATCGGCACCGTCGGATCCGACGAGAAGGCAAGGATCGCCCGCGAAAGCGGATGCCGCGAAGTCATCGTCTACTCGCGCGAGAACTTCGCCGAACGCGTCAAGGCCATCACGAAGGGTGAATTGTGCGATGTGGTGTACGACGGTGTGGGCAAGACGACCGCGATGGGCTCGCTTGATTGCCTGAAGCCGCTGGGCATGTTCGTCAGCTATGGGAACGCGTCGGGGCCCGTCGACAACTTCAGCTTGCTGGAACTGGCGAAACGCGGTTCGCTGTTCGTCACGCGTCCGATGTTGCCGCATTACGCGTCGACGCGGGAAAAGCGCGTGGCGATGGCCGACGAGTTCTTCGCGACGTTGAAGGACGGCAGCGTGACGGGGCCGTCGATCAAGCAATTCGCGTTGCGCGAAGCCGCCGATGCACACCGCGAGCTGGAGAGCCGACGTACGGCAGGCAGTCTCGTTCTCATACCGTAGGCTCGGGTCGCCCGGTGTCCGTCCGGCACCGGGCAGTTACAAAGGACCTCAACCCGAGTAGGGCGAAAGATCGCGCGTCGATACGGCTTTCCGAGCTGTGCGGACGAGCCTCGCTGGTTCGTGGCGTCGCCGGTGCTCGCCTGTACCAGCATTCTGGATGCCTGAAGCGGATTCGACCGTGTTGTAAAGCGGCGCTTGCTGTCATGCTTTCTGGGGCAATCGTGTTGCATGACCGGGCGCGCCTGGCCGGCCGAAGTGGGTTCCACATCCAGGCTTTTTCAGGCGTGAGCATGCATTCGCTCCTCCGATCTGAGCACATCCGGAGGCGGTTCCGCACCAGAGGCTGTCACCGTTAGCTTATCCGAGTCGCAATGGTATGGTTTCCTAAATTGCACGTCGAAACAGCCCTGTTTCGAAAAAGTTCAGTTGATAGTGGTGGAGTGGCGAAATGGATCGTTCAAACCCTGTTCTTGACCGGCTGGATCATCAAATTCTTGCCGCCTTGCAACGCGATGCCCGGCTCTCGAGTGCGGAGCTGTCCGAGAAGGTCAATCTCAGTACGTCTCCATGCTGGCGTCGCGTCAAGCGACTCGAGTCGGCAGGCGTGATCACCGGCTATCACGCGCGTGTCGATTTCATCAGGCTCGGCTTCGAGGTGACAGCCCTTGTCCAGGTCGCGCTTGCGCCGAAGTCGGCCGAACATATGAGAGCGTTCGAGGCCGCTATCCGGCCGTTACCGGAGGTTCTGAGCTGCCACAACATCTCGGGACAATTCGACTATCACCTCGTCGTCATGGCCAAGACACCGTCGCGCTTCGGCGATTTCGTTCGCGAACACATCAATGGCTGTCCGAGCATCAAGGAAGTATGTACGTCGTTCGTGATCAGCGAGGTGAAGGCGCCGGTCTCGCCGCCGCTTTGACTGCACGTGACGACTTGCATGCCCGGACTGCGGCGAAACGGCCTTGCCCGGACAACACTCTTCAAACTCCCACCCACGGGCGAATGATTCCGGTGTCCCCGGATGTCTTCCGGTGTGGGCATTCCATTGCTTGAATGGAGGACTTTCCCTTGTCTCAACCCGCTCTCTTCACGCCGTTGCGAGTGCGCAATCTCGATCTCGCCAATCGCATCGTCATTGCTCCGATGTGCCAATACTCTGCCGTCAATGGATGCATGAGCGACTGGCATCTCATCCATCTCGGGCAACTCGCGCTGTCAGGCGCTGCGCTGCTGACAATCGAAGCGACTGCCGTGGTGCCGGAAGGACGGATCAGCTACGCCGACGTCGGCCTCTATGACGACGCGACTGAAGCGTCCATCGCCACGGTCCTCGACAGCGTGCGTCGCTGGTCGGATATCCCGATCGCCATCCAGCTTGCGCACGCGGGCCGCAAGGCATCGACAGACATTCCATGGCTGGGACGCAGTCAGCTGTCGCCGGATCATGAAAACGGCTGGCAAACCGAAGGGCCCTCGGCCATTCCGTCCGATTCGGCCTCTCTGCCGCCAACCGAGCTGGACAAGGAAGGACTCAAGCGGATACGCGACGCATTCGCCGCTGCTGCCAGGCGCGCGGCCCGGCTCGGCATCGATGCCATCCAGATCCACGCCGCACACGGCTATCTTCTGCACACGTTTCTGTCACCGCTTTCAAACCGGCGCATCGACGAATATGGCGGCTCACTGGAAAACCGCGCGCGCTTTCCGCTGGAAGTCCTCGATGCGGTACGCGATGCATTTCCTTCCGATCGTGCCGTCACGGTCCGGATCTCGGCAACCGACTGGATCGAAGGCGGTTTCACGCTCGACGAGGCAGTTGCGTTCTCGCAGATGCTCGAAGCCCGCGGAGCAGATGCCATCGATGTGTCGACCGGCGGCCTGCATTCGGCTCAGGACATACCGGTCGCACCCGGCTATCAGGTGCCTCACGCGCGCGCCGTCAAAGCCGCGGTGAGCGTTCCCGTCGCCGCAGTCGGCCTCATCACGGAACCGACCCACGCGGATGCGATCGTTGCGACTGGCGACGCTGACCTGATCGGCCTCGCCCGCACCGTGATCTATGATCCGCGCTGGCCGTGGCATGCGGCAGCGGCGCTGGGTGGCCAGACGACCGCCGTCCCCCAGTATTTGCGATGCGTCCCGCGCCTGCATCGTGATGCCTTCCGGGCGCCGCACCATCATGCTTTCCTGAACTGAGGACGCGCGCGGCAACGTCGCAGCAGGGTGGACTGGCCGGATCCACATGGTGGTCCGCCCTGCACATCGTCAACGGGATCTCGAACCTAAACGCGCCGCCATGCGCCAGGTGTCATCCCGGTCTCGGCCTTGAAGGCCTTCGTAAAGTGACTTTGCGACGCATACCCGCAGGCGAGCGCAATTTCCACCAGCGCCATCGCGGTTTCCCGCAGAAGGTGCTTGGCGCGCTCGACACGCCGCTTCGCGACATAGCGGTGGGGCGGCAGACCGACACCAATTCGAAACATCTTGGCAAAATGAAACGTACTCAGGCCGGCCTGGCGTGCCAGATCATCCAGGTTCAGCGTCCCGCCCAGGTTCGTCTCGATAAACTCGGTGAGTTTTCTCTGGACGGACGGCGCAAGACCACCCTTGACCGAGGTATTGGCCGCACGGGCATTGTGGCGCCGGAGCAAGTGATGAATCAGCAAATGACAGGCGGAATCGAGCGCCATGCGATCGTATCCGTCCGTCCAATCGAGCGGGAGTACGCCGCCGCGCACGATCATCGCAATCGCCGGATCATCGACAAAAGTGAGATCCATCAGGTCGATC
Organism: Burkholderia sp. MR1-5-21; assembly: GCF_053427715.1. Classification (NCBI taxonomy): domain Bacteria; kingdom Pseudomonadati; phylum Pseudomonadota; class Betaproteobacteria; order Burkholderiales; family Burkholderiaceae; genus Burkholderia; species Burkholderia sp. MR1-5-21. Next base: position 54,949 of record NZ_JBSAXD010000026.1, on the reverse strand, counting down.
TGGCATTGACCGAAATTGAATGCCGTCTGCGCCTGGTATGCAAGCGCATCCGGATCGATATAGAGGTGGAACATCCGGATCGCACCGCCTATCTGCCATTCGCTCACATGGCCGGCGGGCAGCACGCATAGCTTGTCCGGGGCACCGCCCGTGAGCCGCCTGTCTGCGCGAACGACATCATTGCCGCCTTCCAGATAGACGCTGAGTGTATGATGCGCCGGATGGTCATAGCGGGTCCAGCTGTCGCGGTTGTGCCACTCCGCGAGTGCGACACCGCAGCCGACCGTAGCTTCACGCAAGAGGTGCGCGCCGTTTCCCGAGAGAACCTCGCTTACGCGAGAAATAGACGGTTTCATTGTCAGCCTGCCCTCAAGTCCAACTCGCAATTCATAAAAGCGCCACGACAGGCAATTTGCGCGATCACGCACACAAGGTGTGCATGTCGTGGACAATTTTCGCGGCTCGAATGGTCACGGTGTCTTTCGCGAAGACAGTCGGCGTTCGCGCACTCAACGTCGGCGAATTGCGTCGTCGTCGGCTACTGACACCGGATAGTCGTTCGATGTTCGCAAATTTCAGGCATCTGCCACGCGAATGACCCGACCATGTTCGGGAACCGTCGCTCCCAATCAAGCAACTTGAATGCCAGACTTGGACGGTGCTGAAAAAGTGACGCTGACCGACAGGGAGCTTGAGCCCGCGATTTCCGGATCCTATCTCCGGCTGATGCCGAGCAACGTGAGCACCTGCAGGAAGCTGGTGGCTGACGGTTCGCATGCATTCAGTGCACATTCGATGACTGCATCTCCCTCCAGTGCACTGAAAAGCAGATAGGCGGCATGGTCCGTTGAAATGAGCGCCGCGCTCTCGTGAGCCGCATGATGCGCTTGCAGGGTCTGCCGGATCCAGTTCAGCTTAAGGCGAAACAGCTTCTCGATCTCGCTGCCAATCCTGTGCGAAACATGCGATCGAACTGCAGCCAACACGCTCGAAAGCGAGGGCAGGCCTTGCTCGAATCCTTCGGAACCCAGGCACGCATAGGCGATCAGGCAACTTTCGGCGTCGCGATACTCGAAGGATATTTCGCGAAGTTCCCTATCGACATACTCGGCATGCGTTCTGATCAGCTCGACGCAGAGTGCCTCTTCCGTTCCGAAGCACTCGGTCACTGCCGCTTCCGTGGACGACGCGAACGTGGCGAGACCCGCCAACGTAAAGGATGAGAATCCGCGCGCGCGAATCAGTCTGCCGGCCTCGGCAAGAAGGACATGCCGCGTGCTGCGGGAGCATGCCGTCGCCCCTCCCTTCACGAACCGCGCTTTCGGATAGGCCGATCTCGAGGAAGGAGGGTGACGGTAGATCATTGATGTTGCCGGGTCCGTTTAGGGCTGTGGTGTACGAGAAGCGACACAAGACGCGGATTGTTCCGTGGCAGCCATTTATGGCTTGTTGGTCATCCGACTGCCGGTGACTTATTGTGAGACCAGGCGCGGCCCTGTTGCAGGCACGCGCCCGAATCGGCCTCTAGCGGCTTTCGGCGCTGACCGCCTCCTCGGGCTGGAGGCCGATGTAACCTTCGACCACCACGACGTCCGCAAGCGCGGCCGCTTTGCGAAATTCCGCCGCACGTGTGTATTCCGGGGATCGGTAGCACGCCAGCGCTGTTTCGTAATCCTTGAACTCGATCACGACCAGGCGGGACCGGTACTTGCCTTCCACCACGTCCGCCTGGCCACCTCTGATCAGGTACCGGCCACCGTACTTCCGATACGCGATCTGGTTCAGCTTCGAGTACTCGGCGAACGTGTCCGGATCGGTGATGTCGGTTTGCCCGATCCAATAGCCTTTTGCCATCTCCATCTCTCCAAAGGTACAAGGTGTTTCAAATTGAGCAGGACTGCGAAATCAGCTCACGGCGGGCAGCTTGTCGCGAGTCCTCGTTTCGAAATCGCTGGCGTCATGACGCTCGTGCAACTGCATGGCCGGATCGCCGCTCAACCGGTTGACCATCCGGCCGCGCTTCACGGCCGGGCGCTCGAGAATGACGTCTGCCCAACGCTGCACGTGCGTGTACTCGCGAACGCCCAGGAATTCCGCACTGTCATAGAGCCAGCCCTTCGCGAGCCCTCCAAACCAGGGGAACGCGGCAATATCGGCGATCGTGTACGTGTCGCCGGACAAGTATTCGTGATCCGCGAGTCGACGATCGATCACGTCCAGCAGGCGCTTCGTCTCCATCGCGAATCGATCGATCGCATATTCGATCGCCGTCGGCGCATAGGCATAGAAGTGACCGAAGCCACCGCCGATGTAAGGCGCGCTTCCCATCTGCCAGAAAAGCCAGGACAGGCATTCGGTGCGGCGCGCGGCTTCGCGTGGCAGGAAATCATCGAATTTTTCGGCCAGGTAAAACAGAATGGCGCCCGATTCGAAGATGCGAATCGGCTCCGGTCCGGATCGATCGACAAGCGCAGGTATCTTGGCGTTCGGGTTGATATCCACGAAGCCGCTGCCGAACTGCTCGCCCGCGCCGATCCTGATCGGCCACGCGTCGTATTCGGCGCCGGAATGCCCACGCGCAAGCAGTTCCTCCAGCAGGATTGCGACCTTCTGTCCGTTCGGCGTCGCGAGCGAATAGAGCTGGAGCGGATGTCGACCGACCGGCAACGCCTGTTCGTGCGTTGACCCCGCAGTCGGCCGGTTGGTGCCGCTCGTCTTGCGCCAGGTCCAGACTTCAGGGGGCCTGTATTCGGACGAAACAGTCATTTCAAGATCTCCCCGCTCGCTCGATGAATGCAATTGCAATGGCCATTGCGCTGAATCCCGTGAATGGTGACGTACCGGTTCGACGAGACCCTCGAGGTTCAACGCTCCACCCACGTATCGCATGGAGGGTCGTTGCCTCGGCTGCCGTGCAAGCGCTCGCTTTTCACGGCCCCGGACCGTTGCTCATCGTCTTCCGCGCGCAGATGGCGCATGCGAACGACGATGTTAGTCGAAGCGGCATGTCGATTCATGTCGATTGCAGGGATTCAAACGCTGCTAACGAAATGAAAATGCAGCGTATTGAGAAATGGCGAAACGAACATTCCAATTTGTGCAGGACGGGCCATCGCATGCCTCCCGTCGCCACACACATTCCGGTTGCCAAGCGGCGCTCTGCTCAGCATGATGTCGCCCAGAGTCGCAGCGCCTTCATCGTCAACGATTCATACCGGCAACCATCGGCCGGCGATGCGATTGCTCTGCTGTGCCGAACCCGGAACGACCATCGAAATTCCTCCGTACAACGCTCCGTACACCTGAAGCGTAGCGGCGGCCGCTGGTTGCACAAAGCGATGATTATTTGCCGTCTTGTGAATAGAATTTGTTCATCGGTGCTACCGCACGGCGACAGGTAGCGCGAATCAGGACCCCAACGATGGATCTGCGAAAACTGCCCAATCTGGGCGCGCTGAAAGCATTCGAAGCTGCTGCCCGGCTGGAGAGCTTTTCCCGGGCAGCGGACGAGCTGTACGTCACCCATAGCGCAGTCAGCCATCAGATTCGTGCGCTCGAGTCCGATCTGGGCATCGCGCTGTTCCGGCGCGACGGCAAGCGCATCACGCTGACCGATAACGGGCGACGTTATGCAGGACAGATCCGCGCTGCGCTGTTCGACATCGCCGCTGCGACCGAGTCGATGCGCGCCGGCGACCGCGAGCGACGGCTGGTGATCAGCCTGCTGCCGTCGTTCGCTTCGCGATGGATGACGCCGCGCATTGGTCGCTTCATCGAGCGGCACCCCGAAATCGACATCGAATTGCTTTCGACCAACACGATCACGAACTTCAACCGTGACGACGTCGATGTCGTGTTGCGGTTCGGTGACGGCGACTACCCCGGCCTGTTCGTCGAGCTTCTCCTCGATGAGGTGTTCTTCCCGGCGTGTTCGCCGACCTTCAACGGCGGAAATCTGCCCCGGACGCCGGCCGATCTGGCCAATGTGACGCTGTTGCGCAACGATTACGAAATGTGGACGTCGTGGTTTAGGGCCGCTGGCCTGAAAGGCTGGGCCGAGCCGCGGCGCGGCGTGCTGTTCCAGGATTCGTCGATGCTGATGCAGTCCGTGATGGACGGGCAGGGCGTCGGACTCGTCAGGCGATCGCTCGCGATGCAGGAGGTGGTCGACGGGCGGCTCGTCCGCTTGTTCGACATCGACGGGCCGAGCCCTTGGGCGTACTGGTTCGTGTGTCCGCCGCCGATGCTGGATCTGCCGAGAGTGCAGGCGCTACGCGAGTGGCTGCGCGAAGAGACGGCGCAATTCCGGGCACTGTACGAGAAAAGCCCGTGCGCTGTCACGACGGCGCGCATCGACAGATGACGTTCACACGCCGCAGAAGCGGCCGGCGCGACGAGGATCCACTCGCGTGATCTTCTCGCGGCGCCCAGCGGGCACGATCGCGATGATCGCAGCGTGCAACATGCTGTTCATTTCGTCGGTGCGTGATGACGGAGACCGGTGACGACGCGCTGGGCGGCCAACGCAAGCCCGCCGGCAAGGACCGCCATCGCGACCGACAGGCCGATGAGCGAACCCTCGAGACCAAGCCGCTCCGCGGCCAGGCCCAGTCCCAGGACAGGCACGATGCCACCGAGGTAAGCGACCGTGAAGAACGACGAGATCATCCCCGCCCGGTACTCCGGAGTCGCGATCGCATTGACGACGAAGAGTGCGGACATGAACGCGAGCCCCTGACCGAATCCGCCAAGCAGGTCGCTTGCCACGAACAGCCAACCGGATGACAACGCGACTGATGCTGCCAGCATGGCCAACGCGGCGGTGACGATCAGCGATCCCAGCACGAGCCCGAGTCTCGGATTCATTCCGCGGAACGTCGTCTGCGCCGCGGCAGAACCCGCGAACAGCATCGCAACCCCGATTCCGCCGATGGCGGGCCCGCGCCACGGCAGGAATGCGTTGAAGAAAGAAGGGGCCAGCGACGCGAAGAGGCTGAACAGGGTGTAGCCAATGAACGTGATGACCGCAACCGTGATGAACTGCTTGACCTGATGTGCCCCCGGCAGGTGAAAGCGCAAGCGGGGAACAAACCGCGCCGCTGCAGCCGGTCGCACTTGCGACCCGTTGCGCATCAAGGCCAGCAGGGCAAGCAAGAGCGCGCCAGCCAATACCCCGTAAGGGAGCTGCAGCGGGAACGGCAGGATCTGGGCGATGAAGCCGCCCGCAAGCGGGCCGAGCCCGAGACCGGCGATCGTCATCAGCGATCCGATCGATGACGCGTGGGTCATCCTGTCCGGCGGGGACACGGCGACGAGACCGGACGTCGCCGACGTCGCAGCAATGCCGGCTGCAAGACCGATCGTGAAACGCCCGATGGAAAGAACCAGGAGGTTCGGCGCGAAGCCGGAAACGACAAGCCCTGCAAGCGCCAGCATCGTCGCTGCGCGCAGCGTGCGGATGTGGCCGATATGGTCGCTGAGATGCCCCAGGAACAGCAATGCCAGCAGTGTGCCTGCCATGTATGTCGTATAGGCGATCGTGATCCCGCTTGGCCCGATATGAAACGTCTTCTCATACAGCGGATACAGCGGACTGGCGAGCGTTGCGCCAGCCATGATCATGGCAAGCGTGTAGGCCATCGTGTTGAACTGCGCATTCGCAGCCCGGGCCCGGGACATTGAACTGTCTTGAATCTCCATTGCGCTTCACCTCGGTATCCAGTCGATAGCCAAGGATAGAGCGGCGGTAGCGTCGAGAGAACGCCATCGGCAGGCAACGCTACATTGCATATAGGACAAAGCGGGACAAAGCGCGACGGCCTGCGGCGCCGCACGCGATGCGCAGCGCCCTGAATGGATCCGCTAGGTCGGGTTGCCGACGAGCGACGCAACGAGATCGATGAACGCGTTGACGCGCTTCGAACCACGCTGGTTCGGCAGGTAAAGCGCACTGACGACCGACCGGGCGTCATTCGGCGTCACGTCGTACCGTTCAAACAGCTTCAGCAGTTTTCCCGACTGGATATCGGACTCGATCAACCAGTCGGGCAGCAGCGCAATGCCCGCCCCATCCAGTACGGCCTGGCGCAACACCTCCGAGTTGTTGGATTTCATGCTTCCTGTCACGACAACCTTGGTCGTGGTGTCGGCACCGGCGAATGTCCAGAACTGCTGGTCGCCACGATAGGAAAAGCGCAGGCAGGGGTGATTCGCCAGATCGGCCGGCTCCACGGGGGTTCCGTGCGCCGCCAGATAGTCGTGGCTGGCCACGACATAACGGCGGAAAGCGCCGAGTCGCCGGGCCACGACATCCGCCGTGGGTGCCGCCTCGCCCAGTCGGATCGCAACGTCGATCCGCTCGGCAACGAGATCGACCATATCGTCACTCAATCGCATGTCGAGATCCAGCTTCGGGTACCGGGCAAGAAAACCCCCGATGTGCGGCCCGATGCAGCGCGATCCATAGACCACTGGCACGGACACCCGCAGCGGTCCTGACGGTTCGTCACCCCGGTCGGCGACAAGGGCATCTGCGTCGGCCAGATCCTCGAGCAACTTCTTCGCGCGCACGTAATAGACGGCGCCGGCATCCGACAGCGTCACTTGCCGGGTTGTCCGGTTCAGCAACACAGTGCCGAGCGATTCCTCAAGGCCATCGACCGACCGGACGACCGACGATGTCGCCAGATCGAGGCGGCGGCCCGCGCTGGAGAAGCCACCCGCTTCAGCGACTTCCACGAATGCCCGCAGTGCAGAGAATTTGTCCATGCCTTTGCCTTTGCCTTTGTCGCAATGATCCGTTGCGTTCCGCCTGCATTCTACAGAGGCCCGTCAGCCCCTATCTTCTCACCATGAATTCACCGGAGGTTGCAATGAACAAGCTGAACATCACGCTGACGAGCGATTTCATCTGCCCGTGGTGCTGGATTGCCGAACGCCGGCTCGGGCGCGTCATCGATGAATTGGGGCTTGCCGACGCCGTCGAAATGAAGTTCGTTCCGTACGAACTGAACCCGACAATGCCCGCCGACGGCATGAATCGCAAGGCCTACCGGACCGCCAAGTTCGGTAGCTGGGCACGATCGCAGGCAATGGACGCGCACGTCGCGGAAGCCGGGCGTGCCGAAGGTCTGGCGTTCCATTACGCGATCGTCGATCGCACCCCCAACACGCTGCTGGCTCATCGTCTCGTGTTGTTTGCACAACGCAGCGGGAATGCAACCCGCGTCGTCGATGCACTGTTCGCCGCGTATTTTCGCGATGGCCGGGATATCGGTGACGCCGGCGTTCTGACCGACATTGCTACCGAATCCGGCCTGGATGCCGGCGCGGTGCGAGCATTCCTCGCGTCCGACGATGGCGTGTCCGAGGTCCGTTCGCTCGCGGCGGCGGCGAACCACCAGGGTGTTGCGTCAGTGCCGTCGATCCGGATCGGCGCGACCGTGATCACCGGCGCTCAACCTGCTGCGGTTTTCAGGGACGCGCTTGCCGAAGCGGTCGGCGCGCACACCACCGGCGAATAAGGAGGCCATCATGTCGGTCAATACAAGGAAACCTCGGGCTCTGGTTATCGGCGGTTCGTTGGGCGGCCTCTTTGCCGCAAACAGCCTGCTGAAGTCCGGGTGGGAAGTGGACGTATTCGAGCGGTCACCCAGCGCACTCGACAGCCGCGGCGGGGGCATCGTTCTGCAGCCGCAAGTTGTCGAGGCGATCAACAGCGCCGGACTCGGCTCGGCTTCGCCGCTTGGCGTACTGTCGCGTGATCGCGTCTATCTCGACCGGGACGGCAGGGTGCTGCACAGCGCCTTCATGCCGCAAACGCAGACGTCGTGGAACACGCTTTATCGCAATCTGATCAAGGGTATCCCGGCCGAGCACTACCACCGCGGGCATCGCCTCGTGTCGTTCAGCCAGGACGGCGAGCAGGTAACCGCGCGCTTTCAGGACGGCCGGGTCGAGGAGGGCGATCTCCTGATTGGTGCCGATGGCGCGGACTCCACGGTGCGCTCGATCCTTCTGCCGGAGGTTGGCCTTGCTTACTCGGGCTACGTGGTATGGCGAGGCCTCGTTCCGGAACAGGCCGTGTCCCCGGAAACGGCCGCGGCTTTGACCGGGAAGTTCGTGTTCCAGCAAGATCCGGCGTCGCTGATGCTCCAGTACCTGGTGCCCGGAGAGGACGGTTCGGCAAAGCCTGGGGAGCGGCGGTTCAACTGGCTCTGGTATCTGAAGGCGGAGCAAGGCGCAGGCCTCGACGAGGTCCTGACGGATCGCCAAGGCAAGCGTCGTCAGCACTCCGTCCCGCCGGGCATGCTTGCGCCGGCACAAGAGCGCTACATCCGCGACTATGCCGAGGCGAATGCGAATCCTGCGTTCAGGGACCTGGTGCGGAAAACCGACGAGCTCTTCGTGCAGGCGATCGTCGACCTCGCCGTGCCTCGCATGGTGTTCGGCAGAGTGATTCTCCTCGGCGATGCCGCATTCGTGCCGAGGCCGCACACGGCGGGGAGCACGGCGAAAGCGGCGGAGAACTCGCTCACGCTGGAAGCTGCACTGCGCGCCTTCCCGGGAGATATCGATGCCGCCCTGAGGGTCTGGGAGGAGGACCAGTTGAATTCGGGCCACCGGATGATCGAGTGGGGCGTGCACATGGGCAACCGCCTGATGAACGTGAATGCCTGACGGCGATGTGTCAGTGGGTTTCGGATAACCGGAGGAAGAAATGTCTGAGGCAACGTTGCACTATCTGTACGATCCGTATTGCGGCTGGTGTTTCGGCGCGTCGCCGCTGCTCACTGCGGCGCAGGAAATCGACGGGCTGCATGTCGAGCCGCATAGCGTCGGGATGCTGGCCGGTCCGCGCCGGCAGATGATGTCGCCGGAATGGCGCGACTTCGTGCGGCCGCACGAAAAGCGGATTACCGCACTCAGTCACGTCGAGTTTGGCGCACCGTACGTCGAACGCGTACAGGAAGATCCGTCGATCGTGCTCGATTCGGGGATGCCGACGGCGGCCATGCTGGCAGCCGAGCAGTTGTCCGGACGCGGTCTCGAGATGGTCAAGCGCCTGCAACGAGCGTATTACGTCGAGGGCATGCCGATCGCCGAGCGTGACGTCATCCTGAACCTGGCCGTGGAACTCGGATTCGACAGGGATGTTTTCGCGAAGTCATTCGACGACGCGATCGATCGCACACTGGAATCGCATATCGACGCGAGCAACCGTTTGCTCGCGTCGCTCGGGGCACGCGGTTTTCCGGCATTCGCGCTCCAGATCGGAGGCAAGCGGGAAACACTGCCGATCGGCCGTTACCTTGGAAGACCGGAGAGATTTGTCGAGGAAATTCGGACGAAGATCGCCGACGCCCGGAATGGCGAAGCGTAAGGCAAGACGCCCCGGACAACTTCGAATCGGCGCCGATCGTGTCGCCCGTGGACTCATGTCCGCCTTCAGGACAATGCGATCGGCACGCTCCCGGCGTTCGCCGATTCGATCAAGGCGTCCAGGATCCGCTGCGTCTTCAGCGCGACGTCGGGCCAGAACGGATCGCGCTTGCCGGACAAGACGAGGTCGGCGAAAGTACGGTACAGGTTCGACTCCTGGGCGGTGGGGTGATTGTTGCTGTACTCGGCGAGCGAGATCGTCCGCTCGTGTCTCTCCAGGTTGAAGAAGCAGCCGTTCCCGCCAAAACTGTCATTGCCTACGGTGAACGACACCTCATTCCCGAAGTGCGGCAGTACGAAGTCCTTCAGGTGCAGATAACCCTTCGCTCCGCTGATGCAGGCCCATTGCTGACGGCTGGTGTTGAAGGCGTTGTACAGGGTTGCCGAGACGCCATTGTCGAAAAGCAACTCGCCTTCGAATTCAATGGGCGTCACCCCGGATCCGTCGGGCCTTGGCATCCCCTTCAGGGTACGGCCGCGCACTTCCACCGGCAGCGTGTAGTTCATCGCGAACAGAATCAGCCGGATGTTGTACCAACCGACATCGCCAAGGCAGCCAGCGGGCTCCACGACGTTATTGCGCTGGATCCACTCATCGTCGCCGACGAAACTGAAATGGCTCGTGATGCGGCGGATGTCGCCAACGCTCGCACCGTCGTCCAGTATCGAGCGCATGGCCTGCAGACGCGACGAATGCTGGAACATGACGCCGTCCATGACCTGCACGCCGGCCGCATCGGCTGCATCGATGATGCGCTGCAGATCGGCCGCGTTGATCCCGCAGGGTTTTTCGATGACGATATGCTTGCCCGCCTGTACCGCCTTGACCGCCCAGTTGGTGCGAACCGCGGTCGGCAACGGAATGTAGAGTGCGTCGATGTCTTCGCGCATGATCAACGTGTCATACCCGGAGACCGCGTCGACAGCGTAAGACGTCGGCACGGAGGCCTGGCATTCGTCGATGAACCGTTGTGCGTTCTCGACCGAGCGGCTGCCGACCGCGACGATGCGACTGTTACCGGCGTTGATGATCGAATGCCAGTTCTTCTTCGCGATGCTTGCAGCGCCCAGAATGCCCCAGCGGCATATCCTTTGAGCAGTCGTCATCGTCCCCGTTCTCCCGTTGACATGGTTCGTTCGATGCCGACCGGGATTGCAAGGCTCCGGCTGACGCACACCGGTGGCATTGCTTCAGGTTGAACTTCGAACGTAATGGTTGAATGAACCTTTCTCGCGCCGGCGGTACCGATATAGGTCATGCACCGCTCGACTCTCTATGCATGGAAATATCGTAGCCATATCCTCGTCGATTGCAAAACGAGGCTTTTTTGTCGTCTTGTGAGAAAAATTTGACGACTGGCGTTGTCGCGCACAGGCACCGTGAGCGCCTTTCGCCGCTCGTCGAGTACGCCGCCTGCCTCACGGTCCGACCGGATACGCTCGCAATGAAGCAGCTGTTCGAATTGGCCCAGGTTGCAGAACCTCGGCGCAGCGAATGGCTGCTGTAGCGCTCGGGCACGGGCATGCCGGTCGCCCCAACAATGGTGCGCAGGAGCGGTATGAAACTGCCGGCATGCAAGCCTCCGTCGGTGAAGCCAGTCCGCCGTCGGCGCGGCCAGAATGCCGTTACGTGACTGTCAGAGATTGAACGGCCAGACTCGCTGCACGGTGCCGTGCCAGATCTCGCGACGGTCTGCCAATGGCATAAAGTCCAGATGGTCCCGATACAAGGCGACCGTTTGCGAGTACGACGTGTACGGAAGGCAAACCGGATGGTCAGTACCCCACATGAGTCGCGTCGGGCCAAATGCGTCGTACACTTGTTTCAGCAAGACAAACGAGTCGGCATACGGATAGGGTTGCTTCGACAGAGACCAGAGATGGGAAATTTTGACGTAGACGTTCGGATAACGTGCCATCGCAAGAAGACTGCGTATCTGGTGCGGCTCGTCAAGCGGTGCGTCTGCCATATGGTCGATGACCACCGTCAGGTCAGGGTGCCGCTCGATGAGCGCTGCGATCTGTTGAAGGCGGGTGGCGGGCGTGAGCAAAGTCATCGGAACCTTGAGTTGCTCGCATCGGGACCACAGGGGTAGCATCAGCGGCCCGTCGATCCAGTCCCCTTGTGAGGTCGCTGACGGGCTGAGCCGCACCCCCCTGAATCCTTGCGCTGTCAGTTCACACAAGTGATCCGGCGCTGCGGGATCGGTCGGATTCACGCGCGCAACCGCATGAAATTTTCCGGGATACCGTCTCAGGACATCCGCAACGTAACTGTTGTCCCACTTGTAGTGAATCACCTGGATGAGAACCGTGTGCGATACACCATTCTCCGTCATCAACCGAAGGAGACGTTCAGCGCTGGCGTCGGTGCCGGTCGGGACTTTCGCGTCTACGGAAAACGGATATTTCGGGTCCGTTTTCCAGACGTGCACGTGTGAATCGATCAGCAACGGTGTCGCCTTCGCCGCAGCCGCTTGATCGGGGACGCAACCAATCCGTGTGGTCATGGTTCAGCTCGTGCGTGCCAGGGTCGCGTGGGCGTTGGCCGCGTTGAGCGCTCTGTTGTTTGCAACGACGCGCCCGTAAAGCAGAAGCGATCCGCCGCCGAGGAGTGCCAGCACGCCAAGGATTTCGAAGCCGGCCATATACGAGCCCGTCACGGCGTTGACCAATCCGACCAGGAAGCCCGCCAGTGTGCCGCCGCCACCCGCACCGATCCCGTTCATGATGCCGGCGGCGGAGCCCACCGCTTGGGGCTCGACCGTCGCTTGCAGTATCGACCAGATATTCGGCGTATAGCTGCTCGCGAAATAGCCGAGGGCCAGCGTAATCAGCGCGAGCTTCGCATAACCGCTCGAGACGGCGGGCAACAACATCAGCAGCAGACCGGGGAGAAACAGGCCCATGGCGGCGATCGTCACCCGTCGTCCGGTGCGATCGCTGATCCACGCCATGAACGGTGCCAGCAGGACAGCAGCAGCGAACGGGAGCGCGCTTGCGATGCCTTGAGACGACCCGGTAAAGCCAACGGACTTGACGGCGAGAGAGATCCACAGCGTGACGCCCCAGAAGAGCATGCCCTGCATCACGTAACTGAAGAGAAGCAGGAAGAAGACCGGACCGCCGAGCGAAGCGAGCGTAAGGCGCGTGTCGGCCATGGCGCCGGATGAAGGAGGATACGGCGCCTCCGACTCCGGTTTGAGCTTTGCGATATAAAGCGGGACGATGAGGATCAACCCCATCCCGCCGGTCAGGAAGAACAAGACCCGCCAGCCGAAAGCATGATAGATCGGCGTCAGGAGCGCAAAGCCGAGCGCGAGCGAAAGGAACTGGCCGTAGTACTGAATCATCGCATTCGCTTTGGTGCGCTCCTCGGGCGCGAACCATGCCTTCGCGAATCGCGACTGTTGCGGCCAGTAGACGCCTTCGCCAACACCCAGCACGATGCGGCACGCAAGCATCACGGCCACTGAATTCGTGAAGCCCACGAACACGGTCGCGACGGACCAGAGGGTGAATGTCCAGATGGCAACGCGCTTGGGATCCCACTTCCGCGTGAGAATGCCGCCGAGCACATTGGCCGCGGCATAGCCGATCAGGAACGCCGTGAGCGCCCAACTGGACGTGATCGCCATGCGCGGGCCCGCAAAGCCCAGGTCCCGGGCAACGGACGGCAGTGCCACGGACAGGACCGTGCGATCGAGATATGCGACAAAGAGACCCAGCAGCAGGCTGCCGCCGATTCCCCACCATCTCTGACGTGCATTCATGTTCGTCTCCTCGACACATATACGGCGGCGCGCCCGGCAGCGGCGAAGCCATGGATGCCGTTTCACCGCTTCCGCGGCGATAGGGATGTCCTGCAAGGATCGGAAGTCCCCGTCATCGCACGGGGACATCGACGGGGCTACTTCAAGCGCGGGTTCCGACGACCGCTTCGTCAGCCGTCCAGCCGGCCACGCGGTCGCTGAGCGTCAGGCCCAGTCCCGGGCGCGTGGGCACGAGCATCCTGCCGTCGCGGGTCTCGAGCCTTTCGTTGAACAGCGGTTCGAGCCATTCGAAATGCTCGACCCAAGGCTCGCGCGCATAGCACGCTGCAAGATGCACATGCAGTTCCATTGCAAAGTGCGGTGCGAGCATCAGCCCGGCGTGATCGGCCAGCGCCGCGACTTTCAGGAACGGCGTGATGCCGCCGACGCGGGGCGCGTCCGGCATCAGGTAATCGGCAGCACGCAGCCGGATGAATTCCCAATGCTCGGACACGCTCGTCAACATCTCGCCGGTCGCGATCGGCGTGTCGAATTGCGCGGCCAGCGCCGCATGACCTTCGGCGTCGTAGCAGTCGAGCGGCTCCTCGATCCAGATCAGGTTGAACTGCTCGAACGTGCGGCACATGCGCTGCGCTGTGGGGCGATCCCACTGCTGATTGGCATCGACCATCAATGGAAATGCGTCGCCCAGATGCTTGCGCACGGTCTGCACCCGATGAATATCCAGTGCGCAATCGGGCTGGCCGACCTTGAGCTTGATGCCACCGATGCCTTTCTCGCGCGACGCGTCCGTATTGGTCAACAGCTGATCGAGCGGCGTATGCAGGAAGCCGCCCGACGTGTTGTAGCAACGCACTGAATCGCGGTGCGCGCCGAGCAATTTCGCCAGCGACAGGTTGGCACGCTTTGCCTTCAGGTCCCACAGCGCAACGTCGAATGCGCCGATGGCCTGTGCGGCCATGCCGCTGCGGCCAACCGACGCGCCGGCCCACGCAAGCTTGTCCCACAGTCGTGCGATGTCGCTCGGATCTTCGCCAAGCAGCGTCGGCGCAATCTCTTTCGCATGGGCAAACTGGCCCGGCCCGCCGGCCCGCTTCGAGTAGCTGAAGCCGAGGCCGCGGTGGCCGTCGGCCGTTTCGATCTCGACGAACAGGATCGCGATCTCCGTCATCGGCTTTTGCCGCCCGGTCAGCACCTTCGCATCGCTGATGGGATTGGCCAACGGGAGAAACGTCGACGCGACGCGAATCCACTTGATCCGGTCGTTCGAAGCGCCGGAGACGAGAGAGTTGGGTGTATTCATGAACGTTGCCTTTTGCGAGAGAGATTCGGTACGCAGGCTCAGCTGCCGTGCGTCGGTTTCAGCGACGCGGCAGCGGCGCTGCCTTCGGCGACATCGGACACATGTCCTTCGATACGCTCGAGCTTGCCGACGATGAAGAGATACGAGAACGCGCCGAGAAGAGAGAGCGCCGCGACATACGTAAGCGCCACTTCGAACGTTCCGGTGCGCTTGATCATCCAGCCGATCGCGAGCGGCGTGACGATGCTCGCGAGATTGCCGCAGAAATTGAAGATGCCGCCGCTGATGCCCATCGCATGCTTCGGCGACACGTCGCCGACGATGCACCATCCCAGGTTGCCGACGCCTTTCGCGAAGAATGCGATCGACATCACCAGAATGACGATCGCAGTCGACTGAACGTAGTTCGCCGCGACGATCGTGCTCGACAACACGAGGCCGCAGATGATCGGCGTCTTGCGCGCGACCGTGAGGCTGAAGCCACGCTTGAGCATCCCGTCGGACCAGAGCCCGCCGATCAGGCCGCCGACGCACCCCGCGATGGCGGGCAGTGCGGCGGCGAGTCCGACCTTGAGGATCGACATGCCTTTCGCTTCGATCAGGTACGTGGGAAACCAGGTCAGGAAGAACCACGTGATCGACGTGAGGCAGAACTGACCGATATAGATGCCGACCATCATGCGGTTCGCCGCAATCGAACCGGCCTCGCGCCATTTGAATGGCCGCGGGCTGTCGCCCATCGTCGGAAGCCCGCCTCCGGACGCGATGTAATCCAGTTCCGCTGCGTTCACGCGATGGTCGCGCTGCGGCTCGCGAACCGATTTCAGCCACCAGAGCCCGATCAGCACGCCGACCGCGCCCGTCGTGAAGAAGACGTAGTGCCAGCCCCACCGGCTGACCGTGTAGGTCATCACCGGCGTGAACACGGCAAGCGCGAAGTATTGCGCCAGCTGGAAGATCGACGTGGCGAGACCCCGTTCCGCGTTTGGAAACCACATCACCGTGAGCCGGCTGTTGCACGGGAATGCCGGCGACTCGGCGACACCCATCAGGAAGCGCAGCGCGAACAGCGCGGCGAATGCGGATGCGAACAGATGAACATAGCCCTGCAGGAACGTGAGCGCCGACCAGACGATCAGGCTCACGCCGAGCACGAGCCGTGCACCGAGCCGGTCGAGGAGGAGCCCGCCCGGGATCTGCAGGGCGGTGTAGGCCCACCCGAACGCCGAAAAGGCGATCCCCATCGTGAGCGCGTCGAAACCCAGCTCGTGGCGCATGCTGGGCGCTGCGATCGATAGCGTCGCCCGGTCGACGTAGTTGAACACGGTGACGATGAAAATCATCGCGAGGATGAACCATCGGACGTTCGTTCGCGGTGCGGCGCTCGGTTCGGTTGTCACCGGTGTCTCCTTGATCTTCGTTGCGGTCCAGGCTGATGGGCTCGATCATACAATGATTGCGCAATCATTTGACGCCGGAATGATTGCGCAATCATCATCGTTTACACTGACTTTCGAAGCGCGTGAAGTTCCGGCCCGTCGCTCGTCGACAACCGGGTTCGTGCTCTAATGCCGGTCTGGCGACAGGCATTCCGGCCCCGCTGGTCGTTGACGGAGGGCGGCGCGGCGCATGGCGCCAGACGACATGAAACGGATCAAACGCAGGACATGTGGAGATGGCAAAGAAGAACGAACGCGGGTCGGCAGCGGCAGCAGGCACGGGTGAAAGCGTGACGCTGATCGACGTGGCGCGGGTGGCGGGCGTCGCGCCGATGACCGTGTCGCGTGTGCTCAATCGCCCGGAACTTGTCCGTAGCGACACTCAGAAAAAGGTGCTCGATGCCGTTCGGGCGACCGGCTATGTCCCGAACATGCTGGCCGGCGGTCTCGCGAGCAATCGGAGCCGGCTTGTCGCCATCCTGCTGCCGACGATCGCCAACTCGATCTTCGCTGACACGGTCCAGGCGATCATGGACGGGCTGGCATCCTCGGGTTATCAGACGTTGCTGGGTCTGACAGCCTATTCGACGGCGCGTGAGGAGGCGCTTGTCGAAGCCATTCTCGGCCGTCGGCCGGACGGCATCGTGCTCGCGGGCACGAGCCACTCGAAGGCCACGGTCGAGCGACTATCGAAGGCAAAGATCCCTGTCGTCGAAATCTGGGATCTGACTGACAAGCCGATCGACATGATGATCGGGTTCTCGCACGAACAGGTCGGCCGCGACGTGGCGCGCCACCTGATTGCCAACGGATACAAGCGATTCGGTATCGTCTCCGTCGACGATCCGCGTGGCTTGCGCCGATGCGAAAGCCTGAAGCGCGAGCTGGTCCGGCACGGCATCGCCGCGCCTGCTTTCGAGGTGCTGCCTGCGCCGGCGACGTTGCAGGCCGGCCGCGAAGGTTTCGGCCGAATGCTGGCCTCGTCGTCGCCCGAGATCGTCGTCTGCAGTTCGGATACGCTCGCGCAGGGCGTGCTCGCGGAGGCGGCCAGCCGGAAGCTGGACGTGCCGCGCGATATTGCAGTGATGGGTTTCGGCGACCTCTCGACAGCGGCACATGTCTACCCGTCGTTATCGACGGTTCGCATCGATGGCACGACCATCGGCATGAAAACGGCCGAGGCGTTGCTCGCGCGCTTTGCTGCCGATTCGCAATCGGAAGCAACGAGAACCACGGTGAGGATCGACACGGGCTTCACGATTATCGATCGGCAAAGCACCTGAGCGCTGCACATTGCCGGCGCGTCGTCCACCCGTCGGTTATTTCCATACGATCGAGCCGCTTCGGCATAGGCGAGGCGCAGGCTGCGACGCCTGCGCCTCCGATAGTGCGAAGCCGTCAGAACTTGTGCCGGATCCCGACGATCGCGAGTTCCTGCGTGTCCGTGCCCGAGTTCACGCCATACGAGCCGACCGACGCCGCGGCCTTGACGATCGCGCCGCTCGCGTTGAGCGTCCGGCCGCTCGCCTTCTGGTAGCCGAACAGCGCATACAGGTCCGTACGCTTGGACAGCGCGTAGTCGCCGCCGAGGTTGACCTGGTTGTAATGCGCGGAAGTCGGCCCCGTCAGCGACGTGTAGTTGTAGCCGACGCCCGCGCGCAGCGCCGGCGAGAACTGCCAGTTGAAGAACGCGGAGCCGTTGTTGAACTTCGCGGTCTGGTTGAACGCCGACAGCGTATCCGCACCGTACTGCGTATTCGAATACGCGAGGCCGAAGGTCGCCGGGCCGAGCACGTACTGGCCGGCGACGCGCACGATCTGAATCGACTTCGCGCTCGAGAAGCCCTGGTTGATGACGGTGTTGAACAGCGTGTCCGAGCTGCTCGACCACGTGCGCACGCCGTTCGCCGTGCTCGTGCCGCCGTTCGCGAAGAAGTAGCCGGCGCCGAGCGACAGCGGACCGTTCGCGTAGCTCAAGCCGAAGCTGTACGTGCGGCCGCTGCCCGTTGCGCCCGCGACGCCGCCGAGGCCGTACAGCGCTTCGAGCTGGAAGCCGGAAATCAGCGGGCTCGTATACTTCACCGAGTTCGACACGCGCAGGCTGTTGTCGTAGTTGTCGAGGTCGCCCGGTGTCGCGAACACGCCACCGTAGTAGTTGTCCGCGGTGAGGCCCTGCACGACGTCGACGACCGGATCGTACTGGCGGCCGAGCGTCACGGTGCCCCACGTGTTGTTGGTCAGGCCGACCACCGACTTGCGGCCGAATTCGCGTCCGCCCTGGCCGAGCGCGCCCGTGCCGACGTTGAAGCCGTTCTCGATCTGGAACAGCGCGGCGAGGCCGCCGCCGAGATCCTCGGTGCCTTTCAGGCCCCAGCGGCTGCCCGACAGGTTGCCGCTGCTGAACTTCACGAGATTCGACGCGTTGCCGCCGCTCGCGTTCTGCGCGTTGTGCACGTAGGCAATGCCGGCGTCGACGATGCCGTACAGCGTGACGCTGCTCTGCGCGTGCGCGCCGCCGGCGGCGAGCGCGGCCGGCAGTGCGAGAAGGGTGAGTCGCTTGAACGATGTCATGTTTTGGTTACCCCCGTGGTCGATTGGTCGAACGAATCGCTGAACGATACGGACCACGCACCTTCGAGGAAACCAACAAATTGTCGAATCGTTATCAGGGGCGGATGGACTTGTGTCGGGGTGGGGGATGTGGCGGCGCGGTGAACTTGCACGTTCGGTGATCGTCTTCGAGCACTGAGCGTGGCGCGCCCAGCGGAGGTGTCAAGCAATCTGATTGATCGGGTCGGGGTCGATGTCCCCTCCGACATGCTACCTTTTGCCTTTAGCCACGCCTTCAAACCATGATGATTCCCGCGTTGCTCGACGTCATCGGAGCCGTACCGGATTTGCCGGCGATTCCCACTTTCCAGCAGATGGTGCGCAATACCCAGGCTACATGGCTGCGCTATCCCGACCTTGTAACCGTGACCAGGGTTGGCGTATCGGGCCAGGGCGAACCGATCGACATGATATCGATCGGCAATGGCCCGATGTCGGCACTGTTCGTCGGGGCGCCGCACCCCAACGAACCCGTCGGATGTCTGGTCATCGAGCATCTGATTGATCGCTTGTGCTCCGATCATGCGCTGCGCCGGGCATTACCCTACCGTTGGCATTTCATCAAAGCGATCGAACCGGATGCACTCCGGCTCAACGAGGGGTGGTTCTCCGCACCGGGAGATCTCTTGCGCTATTACGAGAACTACTACCGGCCGCCGATCGAAGAGCAGGCGGAATATGCATTCCCGTTCGACGAGGATGATCGGCTGGCGCGACATCCGATGCCGGAGAACGAAGCCTGGCGCAAAGCGATTGAGCTGGCGAAGCCGGATTTTCTCTATTCGCTGCATAACTCGGAATTTGGCGGTGCTTATTATCTGCTATCCGACATGCCGATTGGTCTGTCGGACGAGTTGAGGGCGCTCTGCGACACCTATGCTTGCCGCTGAATACCGTGGGTGACACGGCACTCAACGAGTTTCGATGGGAGGCCGGAATCTATCGATTCCCCAATATGAAGAACCTTCTGGGCGCCACCCAAGCCGTGTACCAGGAACCCGGTGTGCGTCCAACAGGAAATTCAAGCGCGGGCTACGCGTCGGCCATGGGCACGCTCTCCTTGTTTGCGGAAGTTCCTTACTGGGACTGCGAGCGGTTGAGAGATAACACGCTTTCACCTCACGGCATAGCCGATGTCGAGGCGGAACTCGAACCATGGAACGTTGCGGCGGTCGCGCTGGCGAGGCGTGCGTTGGCGCTGGACTGCGCGAGATCCAATAGGGCAGCATTGAACATGTGGCGCGTGGTGAAAACGCATTGCGATGATTTTTCGAATCGGGGTGAGGCGATGGCCGCTGATCCCGCGCGAAACCGGAAGCTGACATGGGCCGAGTACACGATTCGACGCATCGGTGGACGACTGGAGCGGCTCAGTACAGTGGGGCTCGCCAGCAGGCTTGCCCTCATGTCGCTGGATCGGAGCGACGGCTTCCGTTTGGCGGCTGATTGCCGTGACGCGCTGTTACAGCAGATCGAAACGTTGACCCAAACGGAAGGCTTACGGCCGGTTCCGCTCAAGCAACTGGTCCAATTTCAGTTGCACGCAGGACTTGCGACCATGGCCGCGTTGGGGCGCCGCCAGCTACGTGCAGACCAATCATGAGTGTCTGGAGATCCCGGCATTTCACTTGAGTTCGCTCCGGGCCACCGCGCGCCTACTGCACCGCCTCCGCTGCTTCCCCCAAAAACCCGCCGCTCTGATGCGCCCACAGCGCCGCGTAGATGCCGCCCGCCTGAAGCAGCTGCTGGTGCGTGCCTTCCTCGACGATCCGGCCTTCGTCGAGCACGATCAGCCGGTCCATCGCGGCGATCGTCGACAGCCGGTGCGCGATCGCGATCACCGTCTTGCCGCCCATCAGCGTGCCGAGGCTGTGCTGGATCGCGGCTTCCACCTCCGAGTCGAGCGCGCTCGTCGCTTCGTCGAGCACGAGGATCGGCGCGTCCTTCAGCATCACGCGCGCGATCGCCACGCGCTGGCGCTGGCCGCCCGACAGCTTCACGCCGCGCTCGCCGACCTCGACGTCATACCCCTTGCGTCCGTGACGGTCGCTCAGGCGTTCGATGAAATCCGCGGCCTCGGCGCGCACCGCCGCGTCGCGCAGCTCGGCTTCGCTCGCGTCGGGACGCCCGTACAGGATGTTCTCCCGCATCGTGCGATGCAGCAGCGACGTGTCCTGCGTGACCATGCCGATCGCGCCGCGCAGGCTGTCCTGCGTGACGTGCGCGATGTCCTGTCCGTCGATGCGTATGTGTCCGCCGCCGACGTCGTAGAAGCGCAGCAGCAGGTTGACGAGCGTCGACTTGCCCGCGCCGGAGCGGCCGATCAGGCCGATGCGCTCGCCGGGCCGGATGACGAGATTCAGGCCGTCGAACACGGGCTTCGCGTTCTCCTCGTGCGAGAAGCGCACGTTGTCGAACACGATTTCGCCACGTCGCACCGCGAGCGGCCGCGCGTCGGGTGCATCGACGACACTGCGCATCTTCGTCAGCGTGCGAATGCCGTCCTGGATCGTGCCGACGTTCTCGAACAGCCCGGTGATCTCCCACATCACCCATTGCGAATAGCTGGCGAGCCGCAGCGCCATCGCGGTCACGGCCGCGACCACACCGGCGCTCGCTTCGCCATGCATCCACAGATACAGCGCGAGCCCGGTCGCGCCGATCAGCAGCGCGGTAGTCATCAGGTGGTTGACGATCTCGAACGCGCTGACGAGCCGCATCTGCGCATAGCCGGTCGCCTTGAACGCCTCCATCGCGCGCCGCGCGTGGTCGGCCTCGCGCCGCGTGTGCGCGAACAGCTTCACGGTCGCGATGTTGGAATACGCGTCGGTGATCCGGCCGGTCATCAGCGCGCGCGCATCGGCCTGTTCGCTGCCGACCTGTCCGAGGCGCGGCACGAAATACCAGCAGGCGACGCCGTAGCCGATCGCCCACACAGCGAACGGGATCATCAGCCGCCATTCGAAGCTGGCCGCGAGCAGCAGGATGCCGAGCAGGTAGGCGACGACGCCGACGAGCACGTCCACCGTCATGAACAGCGCGTCGCGGACCGCCAGCGCGGTCTGCATGATCTTGGTCGTCACGCGGCCGGCGAATTCGTTCGCATAGAACGACATGCTCTGGTCGAGCATCAGCCGGTGGAACAGCCAGCGCAGCCGCATCGGGAAATTGATCGCGAGCGCCTGGTGCTTCATCATCGTGTGCACGCTGATCAGCAGCCCGCTGCCGGCGAGGATGGCCGCGTACGCGAGCAGCGTGCCGAGGTGGCGCGCGCCGAAATCGGCGGGCTTCCCCGCCTGCAGCCAATCGACGACGTGCCCCATCATCGCGAACAGCGCGGCCTCGTACGCAGCGAGCGCGGCCGACGTCAGCGCGATCAGCAGCACCCAGCGGCGCGCGCCTTGCGTGCACGCCCAGATGAACGAGAAGAACCCCTTCGGCGGCGTGACGGGATCCTCGAGCGGAAAGGTCGGCACGTGCCGTTCGAACCACGAGAACATCGATGCGTCTCCTTGACGCGGCCCGGGCATATGTATCGGGCCGTGAATGAGAAAGCCGGCGGCGCGTTGCATCGCGCAACGCGCCGCCGGACGCAAGAAGGGTACCGCAGACGGCTGTTTGTTTCAGCGAGGTTGGCCGTGCCGTGCCAGCACGCGGCTGCATGGCTGCTGCGACTTGATCCGGCAGGCGATCAGGTCGAGCGTGCCTGGTTCATGCGCGCCTCGCCCAAGACAGATGAACAAGATCTTCTTGCATGCCGGCCACTCGGACGTTCGTACGCGTGCCGTCCAGGACCGATGAACAGGATCTTCTTCCATCTCAGCCATGCGGACTGGAGCTGATAGTCGGATCAGGGTGCGCGCAGCAGCGCGTGGGGCGCACCGGGCAGGTCGACGACGTGCCGCAGGATCATCCGGGATATGCTGCAGCCACAACGAAGCGCAGGCGGTTCGACGGCGAAAGCGCTGCGAACGATCCGACAACCTTATCCGAGGGACTTTGAATGGACATCCGGGCAGTCATTTTCGATTTCGACCTGACGTTGGCCGACTCGTCGGCAGGCATCGTCGATTGCACGCAGCATGCGCTGCGCGATCTCGGCCATGAAGCCGCGGCGAGCGAGCGGATTCATTCGGTGATCGGCTTGCCGCTGCAGTCGATGTTCCATACGTTGACCGGCGACGACAGCGGCGAGCGCGCGGACGAATTCGCGCGCCGCTTCGTGGCGCGCGCGGACGTCGTGATGGTCGCGTCGACGAAGATCTATCCGGAAGTCCCGCGACTGCTCGCGCGGCTGCATGAGCTGGAGATGGCCGTCGCGATCGTGTCGAGCAAGTTTCGATACAGGATCGAGGCGATCCTCGATGTGGCCGGGTTGCGGGAACGGATCGACGTAATCGTCGGCGGCGAGGACGTGCAACGCCACAAGCCGGATCCGGAAGGGCTTGCGCTTGCGCTGGCACGGCTCGATGTGCCGGCGTCCGCGGCGCTCTACGTCGGCGATCACGCGGTCGATGCGCAAGCCGCCGAGCGCGCCGGCACTCACTTTGTCGGTGCGGTCAGCGGCACGACGTCGTTCGACGCGTGGTCGCGCGTCGGCAAGGCGGCGGTCAGGCGCGATATCGGCGAGCTTGCGGAACTCGTGCGGCAACCGCTGCGCTGATGATCGCCGGGCGTCGCCGGCTTGCTTGCCGGCATGGCCACGCGCGGTGCATCACATCCCGGGCGGCGCGAACGTCAGCGTGTACTGGCTATATCGGTGCTTGTTGTTCGAATCGTGCCGATCATCGCACGGAAGTCGAATCCGCGGTGCTCGCGTGCAACAGCGTCAGTGCGTCGCGAACGAGATGCGCAAAACCGTCCGGCCGATGCCGGTCGCCGGATTGCTGGCCGCCGATCAGGCACAGGTGCGCGAGCCGGCCGACGAGCATGGCCTTGACGGGGTCGTCGATTCGCGCGCGGCAAACGGACATCGCAAACGACAGCCGCGTGTCGTCGACGCGGCGCTGGAATTCGGCCACCAGCGGATCGCGACGTGCCCACGCGCGGATCGCGATTTCCCGTTCAGGCCGCTTTTCCGCGGCGATCGTCATGTAGCGCGCGAGCACATCTTCCAGCCCGGCGCCTTGCGCGGCATAGGCGAGCATCCGCTCCACATAGTCGGATTCCCATTGCGCGAGCAGCGCGCGGACGTAGTCGGCGCGGCTGAGGAAGTGATGGTAGAACGACCCGCGCGTCACGTTCAGGCGTCGCGCCAGCTTCTCGGCGGACACCGCGGCATATCCGTCGCGATCCAGCGCGTCGAATCCGGCGGCAATCCAGTCGTCACGCGTCAACATGGGTTGGGTCCCGATAACGTACAGGCTGTGTATGTTATCGCCTGCGTCGATAGACTGCGGCTTCCTTTGCATTTCCCTCGTCCACCGGCCATCGGCCATGACGAATGGAGCCGCCAATGAAGACCATCGCGCTTGTCGCCTTCGACCGATTCACCGACATCGACCTGTTCCTGATGTGGGACATCCTCGGGCGCAATCGCCACGACTGGAACGTCCGGATTCTCGGCAAGGAGCGGGAACTCGTATCGGCGCACGGCTTGCGCATCGACACGCACGGACCGCTTGCCGAAGCCAATTGCGCGGACGTCGTGCTGTTTTCGAGCGGGAAGGAGGGCGTGCCGGCCGCGATCGCGGACGACGCGTTCATCGGCGCATTCCGTCTGGACCGGAGCCGTCAGCTGATCGGCTCGATTTGCGGCGGCGCGTTCATTCTCGACGCGCTCGGCTTGCTGCCCGAGCGTCGGGCCGCCACGCATCCTGAAGCACGCACCGCGTTGCACGCCGCCGGTGTCGAGCCGGACGACGGGCCGTTCGTCAGCCACGGAAACATCGCCACGGCCGGGGGCTGTCTTGCGTCGATGTATCTGGTGGGCTGGTGCGTGGAGCGGCTGTTCGGCGCGGAGAAACGTCAACAGACATTGAGACCGGTTCTTCCCGCCGGGCAATTCGACATCTACGAGCCATTGATCGCGGCGAGCCTTGCGCAAGGCGTCGGCAGCGCGCTGCCGATTTGACGACGGAGACACCAGCAACGCTTCCTGGTGGCGCGGTCTCGAAACCGCGCCATGTCAGGATAACGTTTTCGTTACGAATGACTGCCGAGTCGATCGAATCTGGCGCACACGCATTTCCTATCCCGCGGACCGAGTACCGAATCACACCGCCGAATTTCCCCAGGAATTCCGGAGATTCCTGACCAATCGGCAACTGCGTCGGCTTCCCCTCATTACGCTCCCCACCCGGCATCCGGGTTTTCACCGGCATGAAAGCGCATTGACATCATCGGCGTGCGCACCTAAATTTGGAAAACGTTTTCCAGTTCCGCCGGTGCATGCGTGGCATGCCAATCCGCGAGCGCCGGACCGGGAATCTGCCGCCAGGGATCAGGGTTGCGAGGCAGACATCAGGGGCGGGCATCGAGCCGCGCGACAGCGGCCGTCGCCCGTCACCCATCACTATTCAAAGAATGGAGACACCATGCATTCGCGGAGAAAATTCGCGCTCGGAACGGCGCTCGGTGCACTTTCCGTCGTATTCGTCAGTGCGTGCGGCGGCAGCGACGTGACCGACACGCCGGCTTCGCCGCCGGCTTCGGCGATGGCGGCGAACTCGCTTCAGGCGATCGTCTATGGCGCGAACGACACGAGCGTGCCCGCCGGCGCGGGCGTGCCGATCACGATGATGGGGCAGATGCGGGCGCTCTTCGACCTGATCAGGAAATCGTCCGACTTCACGCAGGTCGTGATGGATCTCGGCGACGGCACGCCCGTGCACGTGCTCGACACGAACACCGGCGACAAATTCCTGCCCGGCAAGCTCGCGCTCGGCCTGTCGTACATCCTGATCGACATGAAGGCGAAGGACGATCCGCACTACGCGGACTACCTCGCGACATACCAGAAGATCACGACCGCGATGATGGCCCAGTCGAGCAGCGGCGACTACACGTATGCGAACACGTCGTGGGGCGAGTACTACTACCTCGTCGCGCTGAACAACCTGAAGGCGCACGGGATGCTCAACGAGGCGTTCAGCGACGCGATGCTCGCGACGCTGCAGACACGCCTGAGGTTCTGCGACATGTTCGGCCCCGACGCAAGCGGCAAGACCGATACCTGCCCGGCCGCGGGCACGCCGATCGACGTCGCGTCGCTGAACACCGCGCAGAACTACTACGCGGTCTCGTACGGGATTGCCGGGCTGCGGCAGAAGCTCGGTTGGAGCAGCCCGACGTTCTCGTCGGCGACCGACCCGGCCGTCGCGACGATGGGCGCACGCGATGCGCTGCTGTACACGCTCACGAACCACATCAGGAAAGACGCGTCGGGCGGCTTCTCCGACGAAGCGTCGAACACGCACGCGACCTACTACGACCAGGCGCGCTTCGACCGCTACAGCACGCTGCTGATCGGCGAAGTGGTCGAGCGCACGTTCGAGATGGGCAACGAGGCGAACCTGACGCCGGAGCTGAAGGGCTATCTGCGCAAGTCCGTCGACCTGATCCTGCCGCAGCTGAACGCCAACGGCCAGGGCTTCAACTATGGCCGGTCGATCGGCCCATACGGCGATACGGCGTTCATGGAGATCCTGACCGCGGCGGCGAATGCCGGCGTGCTGTCGCAGAAGGAGATGCAGATCGCGTACGCGTTCATCTACAAGGCCGCGCAGCGCTTCGACACGTTCTGGTACGACCCGTCGCTGCCGACGCCGTCGGTGAACATGTGGGTCAAGGGGCGCGGCACGGACGCGTATCGCGGCAAGCCGCGCGTGATGGGCGAGAACTTCAGCCTGCTGCATCAGTACCTGTACGTGAACGCGTGGTGGAACAAGCTCGGGTTCGGCGGCAACGCGCCGATGGCGGACGCCGATTACGGCGCGTGGCTCGATGCGCTGCCGCGCTACACGCTCACGTGGTACAACCTGCCCGGCGACACCGCGCATCCGTATAGCGCGGCGTTGCTGACGGTGCGCGACGGCAGGCGCGTGATCAACCTGAACCTCAGCCAGGCGCCGGACTACAACTCGTTCACGCCGTACTATCCGGTGCCGTTCTCCGACAAGCTGATCTACGGCACCACCGATCTCGGCTACGCGCTGCTGATTCCGCAGGTGTCGTACAACGGCAAGACCTACATTCCCGTCACGTACTACAAGAACCTGAACGTGCAGCAGAGCAACGGCCAGGTCATCGTGTCGTTCGATACGGCGAAGTTCCGGCTGGCCGCGAAGAATGCGACCTATGCGACCGATCTCGACCTGCAGGCGCATACGGTGCTGACGTTCGGTCACGGCACGATCACGCGGACCGACACGCTGAGCTCGGGCACGCTCACCGGGAATCTCGCGGTCGAGACGGATTTCACGTCATTCGCCGATTTCGCGAGCACGCAGGCGAACGGCGACGGGTTCTCGGTCACGTATGCGAACAGTCCCGCCACCCGTTACGCCGCGTCGGGATTCGATGGATGCGTGCTGTCGAACTTCGATATGGCGGGCGGCACGACCAATCCGCTGTCGACGACGCCGATCGGTCAGCTGCATTCGAACTTCGCGTGCACGACGCGGCCGTTCGCGCTCGGCGCTGCCGCGAGCAGGACGTTCGGCTGGACGCTGAATTATGCGGATGCCGGTTGATCGGGGTAACGGGCGAGTCTGTCGCTAGCGCTTCGAAGCCCGGATCTCGTCCGGGTTTCGAGGCGCTCGTTCGACTTCGTCGACTATTGGACCGACTGCCTGTTTGATCTCGTCCCGCGCGGCGCGCAGTCGACCGCGCCCGCGAGGGCGCTCGTCGTGCAGTTGATCGATGAGCGCGGCGTACGCGTATCGCCGTCGAAGCGCACGCACATAGCGCGGTGCACGCACCATTCGTGCCGTTCACCGGCAACCCAAGCATGATCCATGCCTTCGGCGGCTCGCGTCCGCCGGTTGTCACGGGCGCCTGGCGTCCCGCCGCCCCACGCGTCCACCGAACTCCACTACACTCGCGCTTATAAGAGGTCCGCCCCCGCGCGGCCCCGTTCGATCAGGAGATGTTGTGGATCTGTTCCAGTCGATGGAAGCCTTCGTTCGCGCAGCCGAAGCGCAAAGCTTCGCCAATGCCGCGCGCCAGCTCGGTGTCGCGAAATCGGTCGTCACCGCGCGGGTCAAGCAGCTCGAGGAGCATTTCGGGGTCCCGCTGTTCCATCGATCGACGCGCGCCGTGCGGCTGTCGGAGCTCGGCGAATCGTATTACCGCGAGTGCAGCGCGCTCGTGAACAAGGTGCACGAACTGTCGGCACGTTCGTCGAACGATCCGCAGGCGCTGGCGGGCACGCTGCATGTGCACGTGCTGCCGGGTTTCGCGCTCGGCCACTTCTCGCGCGTGCTGACCGACTTCCGCGAAGCGTATCCGCGCATCGAGTTCGTCGTGACCGTCAACGACCGCGTGATCGATCCGGTGCAGGAGGGCTTCGATCTCGCGCTGCAGATCTATCCGGCGGCGTCCAACCTGCTGATCGAGCGGCGGCTGTTTCCGGTGCGCGGCACGCTGTGCGCGGCGCCGGACTACCTGAAGGAGGAGCCGCCCGTCGAAACGCCGCTCGACCTGCTGCGCCACGATTTCGCATGCTATTCGTATTACCCGTGGGGCGACCGCTGGCCGCTGATGCGCGGCAGCGAACGCTTCGAGATCGCGCTGTCGCCGGTGCTGAAGACCAACAGCGTGCATCTGCTGCTCGAGTTCGCGCGCGCGGGCGCCGGCATCGCGTACCTGCCGACGATGGTTGCCGCGCCCGATCTGCTCGAACAGCGGCTCACGCGCGTGCTGCCAGACTATGCGGCGCCGCCGCTGTGGCTGTCGGCGGTGTACCCGGCGTCGCACCGGGCGACGACGAAGGTCAAGGTGTTCGTCGATTTCCTGCGCACGCGCTATGCGCGCGAACCGCAGTGGGACAAGGCGCTCGGCATCGCGACGGGCGAGGACGAGGCGGGCAGCGTCGACGACGAACTCGCTTAGCGCGGGACCGGCACTCGCGTCCGCGGCTCGCACCCGTGCCAGAGCCAGCGCCAGCGCCAGCGCCAGCGCCAGCGCGCAGCCGGGCCGACGCTCGCCGCGCCCCCCGCAAACCCCCGATCCGGCCCGGATTTAGGTAGTTTCCCTAGCCGCCGATCGGCGCACGCATGGTTCGCGAAACCCGAACCTCGAACCATTGCCGGGCCCCGGCCGCTGCGCCTAATCTTCATGCCAACGGACACCAACGTTCAACGGACATGGAGACAGACATGCAACGCACCCGACTCGGCAGCCTCGACGACTTCCAGAAAGGCTCCATCGAAATCATCACCGGCCGCCCCGAACACTACGTGATGTCGAACGTGTTCGAGGTCGCGAGCCGCTCGGCGCCTTACGAGAAGGTCGTCGTCGGCAAGAACCTCAAGTACGTGATCGAGACGCTGCGCGCGGAGGGCGAATCGCCGTGGTTCGCCGCGTCGCACGACGAGTTCGCGATTGCGCTCGACGGCGAGATCACCGTGCATTTCGTCAAGCCCGCCACCGCGCCCGTGTCGCCGGACGTCGAGGGCACCGTGCGGCTCGACGCGCCGCCGCAGGGCGTCAGCATGGGCTACGTGCGGGTGCGCCGCGGCCACCAGGTGCTGCTGCCGGCGGGCGCCGCGTACCGCTTCGAGGCCACGAAGCCCGGCGTGCTGCTTCAGCAGACCATCCTCGGCGCGTGCTCGGTCGAGAAGTGGGCCGACATCTGCATCCATTGACCTGCGGCACGCCGCCGCCGCCAGAAGATTCCGACAGGATTTAGACAGGAGCCCGAAATGCAATCCGCACCGCACCAGCAACACGTCACCGCGACCGACCCGGATTCGGTCACCGGCTATCGCACGTTCCGTCTCGGCGAATTCGAGTTCAGCCGTGACGCCTACTTCGTCACCGTCAAGTGGCCGTCGAAAGACCAGCACCTTACGCACCAGATGCACGCGGACGACTTCCTGCGCGCGATGATGCGCGACGTCGCGTGGGGCTTCTTCTACGGCTGGGTGAACTTCGACGAAGTGATCGGCACGCGCAACCACTACGGCCGCGTCGACATGTACGCCGGCGCGTACAACGCGAGCTTCCGCGAAGCCGGCGCCGACTACAGCGAGCAGTTCGACACGCCGCTGATCATGGCGACGTTCAAGGCGATCCTGAAGGACTGGGTGAACGAAGGCTTCGATCCGTTCGCCGCGCCCGAGGAAACCGGCTCCGCGTTCGGCCCGAAGCACGGCGACAACGTCGGCGCGATCGAGCGCACGCGCGTCGCGACGAAGCGCATGCCAGGGCTCGAAGGCGATTCGCCGCTGCGCGACGACCTGCCGATCAACCGCCAGTTTGCCGACATCGAGCAGGACGAGCCGGAGATTCACGCGGCGCCCGGCTTCGAGCAGGAACTGCACGCGTTCAACCTGTTCAAGTACCTGTCGCGCTCGGACGTCACGTGGAACCCGTCGGTGACGTCGGTGTGCAAGCAGAGCCTGTTCTGCCCGACCACCGAGGAGTTCGTGCTGCCGGTGTTCCATGGCAACGACCGCGTCGAGTGGTTCCTGCAACTGTCCGACCAGATCATCTGGGACGTCGCGGACAAGGACACCGGCGAGCCGCGCGCGCGGATCACGATGAACGCGGGCGACATCGCCGCGATGCCGGCCGATATCCGCCACAAGGGCTACTCGCAGAAGCGCTCGATGCTGCTCGTGTGGGAGAACGCGACGCCCGATCTGCCGAAACGCTACGAGAGCGGCGAGCTGCCGCCTTACCCCGTCCAGATGTGAGCCATGCGGCGCGCCGCGCCGCTTTTTCACCGGACGACTGATCCACTGGTGTTGCAGCGCACGGTGCCGGACCGCCGGCACCGCAGGCGACGTGTCGCCTGCGAATCCGCGCCGGCACCGCACGAATGCAGGACTGACATGCAAACCGAACTCTTCATCAACGGCCGTTTCGTGCCCGCCGCAAGCGGCGAGACGCTCGCCACGCTGAACCCGCACGACAACTCGGTGATCGCCGATGTCGCGATGGCCGGCCACGCCGACATCGATCGCGCGGTCGACGCCGCGCAGGCCGCGTTCCCCGCGTGGAGCCGGCTCGCCGCGATGGAGCGCGGCCGGCTGCTGCTGAAGCTCGCCGACGCGATCGAGGCGAACGCCGACCGCCTCGCGCGGCTCGAATCGCTCGACACCGGCCACCCGATCCGCGATACGCGCAACCTCGACGTGCCGCGCACCGCCGCGACGTTCCGCTATTTCGGCGGAATGGCCGACAAGTTCGAGGGCTCGGTGATCCCGGTCGAGCAGGGCTTCCTGAACTACCTGCTGCGCGAGCCGGTCGGCGTCGTCGGCCAGGTCGTGCCGTGGAATTTCCCGCTGATGTTCACGAGCTGGAAGATGGCGCCCGCGCTCGCGGCCGGCAACTGCGTCGTGATGAAGCCGGCCGAGTTGACGCCGCTGTCGAGCCTCGCGATCGCGGAGCTGATGGCCGAAGTCGGTTTTCCGGACGGCACCGTCAACGTGCTGCCGGGGCTCGGGCAGGTCGCGGGGCAATACATCGCCGAGCACCCGGGCATCGGCAAGGTGGCGTTCACGGGGTCGACGGCCGTGGGCCGCAAGATCGTGCAGGCGTCGAGCGGCAACTTGAAGAAGGTGCAGCTCGAGCTCGGCGGCAAGGGCGCGAACGTCGTGTTCGGCGACGCGAACATCGACGCAGTCGTGCAGGGCTCCGCGTTCGGCATCTTCCACAACCAGGGGCAGGCATGCATCGCCGCGTCGCGACTGATCGTGCATGAATCCGTCGCCGACGAACTGCTGGAGAAATTCACCGCGCTCGCGCGTTCGATCAAGCTCGGCGATCCGCTCGATCCGTCCACCGAAATGGGGCCGCTCACGTCGCGCCAGCATCGCGACCGCGTGCTGTCGTTCGTCGACGTCGCGCGCGGCGAAGGCGGCCGTGTGCTGTCCGGCGGCAAGGCGCCCGATGCGGCCGCGCTCGCGAACGGCTGCTATGTCGAGCCGACGATCGTCGCCGCGAAGCCGACCGACCGCGTCGCACAGGAGGAAGTGTTCGGCCCGTTCGTGACCGTCACGACGTTCCGGTCCGACGAAGAAGCGCTCGCGATCGCGAATGGCACCGAGTATGGCCTCGGCGCCGGCCTCTGGACCCGCGACCTGCAGCGCGCGCACCTGTTCGCACGCAACCTGAAGAGCGGGATGGTGTGGATCAACTGCTACAAGCGCGTGAGCCCGGCCTCGCCGTTCGGCGGCGTCGGCGCGAGCGGCTACGGCCGCGAGATGGGCTTCGACGTGATGCGCGAGTACACGCAGGCGAAATCGGTGTGGGTCAACGTCGACGCGCAGATCCCGCCGTACTACCCGCGTTGAAACCGCACACGGAGCACACGGCGATGCAATCGTTCATCTACAACGGCCTGCCGTCGCGGGTCATCTTCGGCGCGGGCAGCCTCGCGCAGCTGCCGCAGGAAATCGAGCGGCTCGGCGCGACGCGCGCGATCGTGCTTTCCACGCCGCCGCAGCGCGCCGATGCCGAGGCGCTCGCGCGGCGGCTCGGCGAGCGCGCGGCCGGCGTGTTCGCGGAAGCGGTGATGCACGTGCCGATCGAGACGGCGCGCGCGGCGCGCGAATACGCGGCGCAGGTCGGCGCGGATTGCGCGATCGCGATCGGCGGCGGCTCGACGACGGGGCTCGGCAAGGCGATCGCGCTCGATTCGGGGCTGCCGATCGTCGCGGTGCCGACCACGTATGCGGGCTCGGAGATGACGCCGATCTACGGGCTGACCGAAGCAGGCGTGAAGAAGACCGGCCGCGACCTGCGCGTGCTGCCGAAGACGGTGATCTACGACCCGGACCTGACGCTGTCGCTGCCGGTGCCGATGTCGGTGACGAGCGGGATCAACGCGATCGCGCACGCGGCCGAAGGGCTGTATGCGCAGGACGCGAACCCGATCGTGAGCCTGATGGCGCAGGACGGCATTCGCGCGCTGGCCGCCGGGCTGCCGCGCATCGCCGCCGATGCGCGCGACGCCGGCGCGCGCGCGGATGCGCTGTATGGCGCGTGGCTGTGCGGGGCGGTGCTCGGCAGCGTCGGGATGTCGCTGCACCACAAGCTGTGCCACACGCTCGGCGGCACGCTGAACCTGCCGCATGCGGAGACGCACACGATCGTGCTGCCGCACGCACTCGCGTACAACCGCGGCGCGGCGCCCGACGCGATGCGGCGCATCGCGGCCGCGCTCGGCGCCGACGATGCCGCGCATGGCGTGTTCGATCTCGCGAAGTCGAACGGCGCGCCGCTCGCGCTGAAGGACATCGGGATGCGCGAAACGGACATCGACACGGTGCTCGATCTCGCGTTGCAGAACCCGTACTGGAATCCGCGCCCGCTCGAACGCGCGCCGCTGCGCGCGCTGCTCGAAGCGGCATTCGAAGGCCGCCGGCCCGCGTAAGCGCACGGGCGCGCACCTTGCCTTAACGCAACTAACGGTCAGCCGTACACGCGACCGCCGACCGCGCACCAGATTCCCGGCGCGCGGGGACGATGCGCGGCCAGCCGTCACAGACGATCGGCGTCAGACCGGTCGGGACACACCGCTTTGCATGGGACCGAAGCAGGCGCCGACAGCCTTGCGCGGGACCGGCCCCGGCGATGGAGCGCGAAGTGCGGCCGGCACCGATCGACCGCTTCGCATGGATTGGAGACAACGATGAAACGCTTACCCCACGACGGCGGCCGCCGCCACTTCATGACGCTCGCCGGCAGCGGCCTGCTGCTCGCCGCGGCGCCTTCCCTCGCACCGGTCGCACGCGCGGCCGGCACGCGCACGCTGAAGATCGGCTACGTGTCGCCGCAGACGGGCCCGCTCGCGCCGTTCGGCGAAGCCGACCGCTTCACGATCCAGCAGATGCAGACCGCGCTGAAGAACGGCATCGCGATCGGTGGCAAGACCTATCCCGTGTCGATCGTCGTGAAGGACAGCCAGTCGAACCCGAACCGCGCGGGCGAGGTCGCGAGCGACCTGATCCTGAAGGACAAGGTCGACATCATGCTGGTGTCCGGCACGCCGGAAACCGCGAACCCCGTCTGCGACGCATGCGAGCTGAACGAAACGCCGTGCGTGTCGACCGTCGTGCCGTGGCAGCCGTGGTTCTTCGGGCGCAAGGGCGATCCGAAGAAGGGCTTCCGCTTCACGTACCACTTCTTCTGGGGCCTCGAGGACGTGATCGCCGTCTACACCGGCATGTGGCAAGGAGTGCAGACCAACAAGGCGGTAGGCGGCCTGTTCCCGAACGACGGCGACGGCAACGCGTGGGGCGACCCGAAGCTCGGCTTTCCGCCGGTGCTCGCGCAGAAGGGCTTCACGCTGAAGGACCCGGGCCGCTTCCAGAGCATGACGCAGGATTTCTCCGCGCAGATTGCCGCGTTCAAGCAGTCGAACACGCAGATCGTGACCGGCGTCGTGATTCCGCCCGACGCGAAGAACTTCCTCGTGCAGGCGCGCCAGCAGGGGTTCCGGCCGAAGGTGATCTCGATCGGCAAGGCGCTGTTGTTCCCGACGTCGATCGAGGCGCTCGGCGATCTCGGCAACGGCCTGTCGACCGAGGTGTGGTGGTCGCCGGTGCATCCGTTCAAGTCGTCGCTGACCGGGCAATCGGCGCACGCGCTCGCCGACGCGTACGAGCAGTCGACCGGCAAGCAGTGGACGCAGCCGATCGGCTTCGCGCACGCGCTGTTCGAGATTGCCGTCGATGCGCTGAAGCGCGCGAAGGACCTCGATTCGAACGAGTCGGTGCGCGATGCGGTCGCGGCGACGAAGCTCGACACGGTCGTCGGCCGCGTCGCATGGGGCAGCGGCCCCGTGAAGAACGTCGCGAAGACGCCGCTCGTCGGCGGCCAGTGGGTGAAGGGCACGAAGCACCGCTTCGACCTCGCGATCGTCAACAACCAGCTCGCGCCGGCCGTGCCGCTGACCGGGCCGCTGAAGCTGATCGGCTGACGGGGGGACGGCGATGGACACGCTGCTCAGGCTGACCGGCGTCTCGAAGCGCTACGGCGCGTTGACGGTCACCGACGACATCAGCTTCGCGGTCGCGCGGGGCGAAACCTACGGGATTCTCGGCCCGAACGGCGCGGGCAAGACCACGCTGTTCAACCTCGTCAGCGGCGACGCGAAGCCCGACGCGGGACAGGTCGAGTTCGACGGCGCGGACATCGGCGCGCTGCCCGCGCACCGGCGCTGCGAGGCGGGGATCGGCCGCTCGTACCAGGTGCCGCGACCGTTCGGCGCGATGACGGTGTTCGAGAACCTGCTTGTCGGCGCGACGTTCGGCGGCACGCTCGCGGGCGACGCGGCCGATGCGCTGTGCATCGACGTGCTCGAACGCACGGGGCTCAAGCGCCGCGCGAACCAGCTCGCCGGCTCGCTGACGCTGCTCGACCGCAAGCGCCTCGAACTGGCGCGCGCGCTCGCGACGCAGCCGCAGTTGCTGCTGCTCGACGAGATCGCGGGCGGGCTCACCGAAGCGGAGACGCACGCGCTGATCGACGAGATCCGCGAGATCAAGGCGCGCGGCGTGACGATCGTGTGGATCGAGCACGTCACGCACGCGCTGCTCGCGGTCGCGGACCGGCTGCTCGTCATCAACTTCGGCAAGAAGATCGCCGAAGGCCTGCCGCGCGACGTGATGGCCGACCCGGAAGTCAGGCGGGTCTATCTCGGACTGGAGGCGTGACATGACACATGACGCAAGCGCCGGCGGCGCACTGCTGCGCACGGCCGGACTGACCGCGTTCTACGGCGATTTCCAGGCGCTTTACGGCGTCGACGTGACGATCGCGTCCGGCGAGATCGTCGCGCTGATCGGCGCGAATGGCGCGGGCAAATCGACGTTCCTGAAGTCGGTGGCGGGGCTGCTGCGTTCGCGGCCTGAGCAGATCGTCTATCGCGGCGAGCCGATCGGCGCCGCGCCCGCATCGCGCATCGTCGGCAAGGGCATCGCGCTCGTCCCCGAAGGGCGGCGGCTGTTCGCGAGCCTGTCGGTCGAGGAAAACCTGCTGCTCGGCGCGTATTCGGGCCGGCCCGGACGCTGGAACCTCGCGGCCGTGTATGCGCTGTTCCCGGTGCTGAAGGAGCGCCGCGACCACCCCGCGACCGCGCTGTCGGGCGGCCAGCAGCAGATGGTCGCGATCGGCCGCGCGCTGATGAGCAACCCCGACCTGCTGATGTGCGACGAGCTGTCGCTCGGCCTCGCGCCGGTGATCGTGCGCGAGATCTATGCGGCGTTGCCGTCGATCGTCGGCGACGGGATGAGCGCGCTGATCGTCGAGCAGGACGTCGCGCTCGCGCGCAGCGTGTCGTCGCGGTTCTACTGCTTCCAGGAAGGACGCGTGTCGCTGTCCGGCGTCTCCGCCGACGTTTCCGACGACGCGATCACGCAAGCGTATTTCGGAGTTGAAGCATGAACGCGTTCGTCAATCTCGTGATCCAGGGCGTGCTGCTCGGCGCGCTCTACGGCCTCTTCGCGCTCGGGCAGTCGCTCGTGTTCGGTGTGATGCGGCTCACCAACACCGCGCACGGCGATTTCATCGTGCTGCTGGCGTTCGTGCTGTTCGCGCTCACGGACGTCGCGCACGTGCCGCTCGCGATCGCGATTCCGGTCGCGCTGGCGGTGGCGTTCGCGGCCGGCTACCTGCTGCAGTTCGGCCTGCTCAATCGCGTGAGCGGCCGCGATCCGCTGCCGTCGCTGATCGTCACGTTCGGGCTGTCGATCGTGATCCAGAACGTGCTGCAGCAGCTGTTCTCGGCCGACCCGCGCTCGCTGCCGGTCGGCGGCTTCGAGACGCGCAGCCTGACGCTGCCGGGCGGCATCGCGGTCGGCTACCTGCCGCTCGTCACGCTCGCCGTCGCGGTGCTGCTGACGTTTGCGCTGCAGTGGCTGTTCGGCAAGACGCCGCTCGGCCGCGCGCTGCGCGCGACGTCGGACGACCGCGAGATCGTGCAGCTGATGGGCGTGTCGCATCGGCGCATGTACGCGCTTGCGATGGGCATCGCGTTCGTGCTGATCGCGGCGGCGGCCGCGCTCTACGCGATGCGCACCGCCGTGTCGCCGTCGGACGGCCCCGCGCTGCTGCTGTACGCATTCGAGGCCGTGATCATCGGCGGGATGGGCTCGTTCTGGGGCACGCTCGCGGGCGGCATCGCGCTCGGCGTCGCGCAGCAGGCCGGTTTCGCGTTCGATCCGGGCTGGGGCATCTGGCTCGGCCACGTGCTGTTCCTCGCCGTGCTGGTCGCGCGACCGCAAGGCCTGTTTCCGAAGACGAAGACCGCGTAAGGAGTGACGTCATGTTGATGCAATGGAAGCGCACGCCGTCACCGGCCTGCGCAGGCGCGCAGTGCGGGCAGCCGGCGGCCGCCGCGCGCGGATACGACGTGCGCCGCACGACCCGCGCAAGCCGCGTCGCGCTCGTCGCGGGGCTCGCGGTGGCGGTGGCGTTCGCGTTCGCGCCGATGTGGGCCGGCCGCGACACGATGCACGACCTCACGCAGTTCGTCGCGTACCTCGTGTTCGCGCTGATGTGGAACCTGCTCGCCGGCTACGGCGGGATGGTGTCGATCGGCCAGCAGGCGTTCTTCGGGATCGGCGGCTACGCGATGCTGATCCTCGCGAACGTGTGCGGCGTGTCGCCGTTCGTCGCGGTGCCGATCGCCGCGCTGATCGCGGCGGCGATCGCGGTGCCCGTGTCGCTCGTCGCGTTCCGGCTCGAAGGCGGGTACTTCGCGATCGGCACCTGGGTGATCGCCGAAGTGTGCCGGCTGACGTTCGCGAACGTGTCCGCGCTCGGCGGCGGGTCGGGCACGAGCCTCACCGCACTCGCGGACGTGCCGCGTTCGCTGCGCGACGCGCTGACGGTCTGGCTCGCGCTCACGATCGCCGTCGCGACGATCGGCCTGCTGTACGGGTTCCTGCGCTCGCGCGCCGGGCTTGCGCTCACCGCGATGCGCGACAACGCGGTGGCGGCGGGCAGCCAGGGCATCGACGTGCGCCGCGTGCGGCTCGGGGTGTACGTGGTGGCCGCGGCCGGCGCGGCGCTTGCCGGTGGCCTGTATTTCGTCGGCAACCTGCGGATCTCGCCCGATGCCGCGTTCTCGGTGAACTGGACCGCGTTCGGGATCTTCATGGTGCTGATCGGCGGGCTCGGCACGCTCGAAGGGCCGATCGTCGGCGCGTTGATCTTCTATCTGCTGAACAAGTTCCTGTCCGACTACGGGACGCTGTACCTGATCGGGCTCGGCGTGCTCGCGATCGCCGTGACGACGTTCTTTCCGCGCGGCATCTGGGGCTTCGTGTCGGAGCGCTACGGACTGCAGCTGTTCCCGCTCGGCCGGCGTGTGGTGTTTGCGGACACGCCGGCGTCGCAGGCCGGGACGCCCGGGACGCCGGAGGGCAACGCGCGTCGCGGTGCCGACAGGCAGGCTGAACGTCGTGCATGAGGAGGAGGCGGCATGGACACGCGATCCACTAGCGCTTTGGCGGAGCGTCACATATGAGCGCCGCTCCTGCGCGCGGCCGGCTGTGTGCGCTCGACGACGTGCCGGACGGCGGGGCGTTATGCGTCGCCCGCGGCGCGCACCGGGCGGAGGGGGGCGGCACGCATTCCGACGCAGCGGACGCCGCCGGTGATGCGGGCGGCATGGGCGACGCGGGCGTCGTCGTGCTGCGCCGGGGCGACGAAGCGTGGGCGTATCGCAATGTCTGCCCGCATTTCTCGATCCCGCTGAACTACGAGCCGGGCACGTTCTGGACCTACGACGCGCAGTGGCTGATGTGCGCGCATCACAGCGCGATGTTCCGTTTCGAAGACGGGATGTGCGTCGACGGTCCGTGCGAAGGCGCGGCATTGACCGCGGTGCCGGTGCGCATCGTCGACAGACAGATATTCCAACGAGAGACGGAGGAGACGTAGATGAGGAGCAATACGATCAAATGGACGTGCGCATGCGCACTGTCCGTGCCGGCGCTCGCGTCGGCGCAGAGCAGCGTCACGTTGTCGGGCCTGATCGACGCGGGCGTGACCTATGTGAACAACCAGCACGGCGGCGCGGCGACGCTGTTCGACAGCGGCGTGTTCGCGCCGAACCTGCTGACCTTCAAGGGCACCGAGGATCTCGGCGGCGGCAACAAGGCGCTGTTCGAGCTGACGTCGCAGTTCGACCTCGGCAACGGCTCGACGATTCCGGGCGCCGGCCAGCTCTTCAATCGCACCTCGCTCGTCGGGCTGTCGAACGACCGCTACGGCACGCTGACGTTCGGCAACCAGTACGACTTCATGTTCGAGACGCTGACGCTCGGCCTGTTCGACGGCGCGTTCCTGTTCGGCGGCATCTACGACTTCCGGCAAGGACCGTTTTCCGCGCTCGGCGTGCCGAACAACCCGACCGGATCGTTCGACTTCGACCGCATGGCGGGTGCGACGCGCGTGTCGAACTCGGTCAAGTACCGCAGCCCCGCGATCGCGGGCTTCACGTTCGGCGCGCTGTACGGATTCGGCGGCGTGCCGGGCGCGTTCTCGGCGGATGCGACGACGAGCTTCGGGCTGAATTACGCGAACGGTCCGCTCGGCCTCGGCGCGGCGTATGTCGATGTCAAGTATCCGCAGCTCGGCAATGGTCACGAAGGCATCCGCAACTACGGGTTCGGCGCGCATTACCAGTTCCCGAGCGTGCTCGCGATGCTGCTGTACACGAACACGAAGAACACCGCGACCGGCGCGAAGATCGACGTGTACAAGGCGAGTGCGCTGTGGACCATCTCCGGGCCGTGGTCGGCCGGTCTCGACTATGCATACATGCACGGCAACGCGGCGCTCGACGGCAATCGCGCGCATCAGGCGACCGCCGCGGTCCAGTATCACTTCTCGAAGCGCACGTTCGTGTACGTCGAGGCGATCTACCAGCGCGCGAGCGGCGACAACGCGGTGACGCAGGCGTGGATCAACGGGCTGCTGCAGCCGGGCGCCGCGGCGAGCAACCGCTCGCAGACGCTTGCGCGGATCGGCCTGTCGACGCGGTTCTAGCGGCAAGACTGTCCGGGGGGCGGCGTCGTGGCGGCGCCGGCCCACCCAACGCGTCGCGGCCGCGTCCGTGGTCGCATTCGAGGCGACATTCGACGCCGATGTGGTTCCTCTCCGAAAACGCCGAGGTTCAACGCGCTAGCGGATCAAATCAGTAAATCGCATAGACCTTGCGCACCGGCTCGATGACGTCCCATCGCCCCGTCCATTCCGGCGGCAGGATGACCAGGTCGCCGGCGCCGATTTCGATGACTTCGCCGCTCGCGTCGTCAGTCAGATTGGCGCGACCCGAGATGATGTAGGTGAACTCGGTGTCGGGGCGATTGGTCACCGGCCAGCCACCCGGCTGACATTCCCAAATCCCCAGATTCCCGACCGCGTCGGGCGCGAGGGGCTGAGTGGCGATTTGCGGATCCCCGCGATCGGCACCCGTTCGCTGGCCGCGAGGCGTCAGCTCGGCGGCGGCAATCCGGTTTGCTTTGACGACGGTAAATTTCTTCATCTGACACTCCTGCTCAGTGTGCGCCGGTCAGCTTCTCCAGAAGCATCGCCGCGCGCGATGGTTGATGGGTCAGCTTCTCCTCGAAGTCGCTGAACCCTGCCGCAAAAAGACCGCTGTTGATGCCCAGCCAGCGCAACGGCTCAGGCTCCCAGGCCGGGGATTGGTGATTCACGAGCGGCAATCGATTGATCTGCTCGTCCACATCGAGAATCAGGTTGCGCAGAATCCGGCCGGCCAGGTTGCTTGTCGCGACCCCGTCGCCCACGTAGTTGCCGGCCCAGGCGATGCGAGAGCGCTTGTCCATGCTGACGGTGGGGCACCAGTCACGCGACACGCCAAGCGCACCACCCCAACGGTGCGTGACGGTCACATCGGCCAGGTCCGG
The DNA here is from genome assembly GCF_053427715.1 of Burkholderia sp. MR1-5-21. Lineage (NCBI taxonomy): Bacteria > Pseudomonadati > Pseudomonadota > Betaproteobacteria > Burkholderiales > Burkholderiaceae > Burkholderia > Burkholderia sp. MR1-5-21. Next base: position 14,328 of record NZ_JBSAXD010000026.1, on the reverse strand, counting down.
GAAGAACTCGATCATCGATGCATGAATCCTGGCGTGCGCATTGCCGATCTGGTCAGCGCCGTCCGACATCCTCGACCCCCATTGGTAAGGCGCGCCCCGCCCGCCGAACACCAGCCTTCCTTCCGCCGTGACCTGTCCATACACGCGCAGGTGCCGCATGTCGTTGAACGCGAGCCGATGGTCGAGCCGCAATTGCTGGCGCAGCGACAGTGGCAGCGGCTCGGTGGCCAGGACCAGCGAGTAGAGCGGAATGACCGACCGATGATGTCCGGATTGCTGGCATGAGAATGCCTCCGTGGCGCGCACCACGGTTTCGGCGTTCACTTTCCCCGCAGCCGTACTGACGACGCCAGGTCCGATGCCTGTCACCTCCGAGTTTTCGTAGATGCGTGCCCCCATGCGTTCCACCAGCTCCGCCAGCGCATGCACGAGCTTGCCGGGATGAACGAGCGCGCAATGCTCGGTATACAGCGCGCCGACCACGCCGCTTGCGCCGACCCTTGCTTGCGCCTGTCCCGCGTCGAGGGCCCGCCATTGATCCGGCAGGCCGAAGCGCGTCGCCGCATCCACCGCTGCTTTCACCCTCGTGAGCTGTGCATCGCTACGTGCCAGCGACACGAATCCTTCTTTCTTGTAATTCGCGTCGATGCCTTCGCGTTCGAGGACTCGACCGACTTCGTCGACCGTTTCGTTCATCGCCGCCTGCAAATGCATCGCGTCTGCGTGCGAATACATCTGCGCGACACGGGAAAGCGAGATCGGGAAGATTGCCGAAGCCCATCCGCCATTGCGTCCCGAAGCACCAAACCCGACGACCTCGCGCTCCACCAGCACGACACGCAGCGAGGGTTGCGCCTTGAGGAGATAGTAGGCCGTCCACAGCCCCGTATAGCCGGCTCCGACGATCGCCACATCCGCTTCGACCTGGCCGGTCAGGGCGTCCCGCTTGCGCCCGGCCTGGTGCCACAATGGCTTCATTGGCAACTTCATCAGTTCTGCTTCAGAATGCATGTCCGATTCCCGATTTCAATTGAGCCGACGCTTGTTATTTCCCGACGGTGCCGGTGGGCTGATGAACGGGCTCCCCATCATTTGCCGATTGCGGCTGCCCGGAGCGCACGAGCTTCAGAACACCGTATGCGGCCAGAATGACGGCGATGGCAATCAAGCACTGCGCCAGACTGATCCGGGTAACGGGGTCCATCGCCATGCTGACGAGAACGGCGACGATGGAGCACGTCACCAGCAGCGGAAGCCACGGATGCAGCCACATCCTGAATTTCAGGGTTCCTTCGCGCTCCCATTGTTTTCTGAGCTTGAGTTGCGACAGGCAAATCATCAGATAGACAAAGAGGAAGACGGCGCCGGAGGAGTTGAGCAGGAACTGGAAGACCGTGTCGGGCCAGCATGCAGCAATCACGACACAAGCATAGCCAACCAGCGTCGATGCCACGACACCCGCGCGAGGCACACCGCGGTCGCTTGTTTTGGCGAGCCACTTGGGCGCCTCGTGATTCGAGCTCAGCACGAACAGCAACCGCGACGACGTGTAGAGACCAGCGTTCAGCACCGACAGCACGGCAACCAGGATGACGGCTGTCAGCAGTGTCGCCGCGCCCGGGATGCCGATTCTTTCCAGTGTCGCGACGAACGGGGATTTGCCCGGAATGATCTCCGTCCAGGGCTGCGCCACGACAATGAAGAACGTGGAGAGGACGAAGAAGACGAGGATGCGTGCCATCACTGTGTTGACGGCTCGGCGGATGTTGCGCCCCGGATGGTCGGATTCGGCTGCCGCAATCGTCGCCACCTCGACCCCGGTCATCGAGAAAATCACCGACACGACACCCGAGAACAAGGTCAACGGGCCATGCGGGAGGAAGCCGCCGTGTCGGGTGAGATTCGAGAAGCTTGCGGTCGAGCCTGGCCAAATCCTGAAGACATAAGCGCCCGCCACCACGAGGAAAACGATGATTGCCGCAATCTTGATGCCGGCGAACCAGTATTCGGCCTCGCCAAACGAATTGACGGACAACTGGTTGAGCGACGTCATGACCATCATCAGCCCGAGGGAGATTGCCCAGACGGGGATCTGCGGGAACCAGCCATTGATGATCTGTCCGCCGACCACTGCTTCAAAGCCGACCACGATCACCCAGAAGTACCAGTACAGCCAGCCCGTCGAGAAGCCGGCGATATCGCCGTAGGCCATGCGCGCATAGTCCACGAACGAGCCCTTCATCGGGCGCGCAGCCGCCATTTCGCCCAGCATGCGCATGATGAGCCCGACCATCACGCCGGTAATGCCGTAGGTGATGAATGCGGCAGGTCCGGTCGACGCAATCACTGCGCTCGATCCGACAAAAAGCCCTGCGCCGATCACACCGCCCAGTGCCAGCATGCTGATGTGGCGAGTCTTGAGTACGCGTTTCAGGCGCGGGTCATGTTCCGTCTGAATAGGCATCGCTTGTCTCCGTCGTTTGTCGGTCCTGCTGTTGGTCGAACGGATACTAAGCAAGCTGCTGGCGGCTGCCTATGCAAAAAATCCCAGTGCGGCGAGGTTGAACTAGACAAATGTATGAAGCGCGACAGCATTGGCGGCTGGCGCGCGCTGCGCCCATGGCGTCGGGAGAGCGCCCGTCAATCGCTCAATGTCTGAACGGGAAACAGCTTGGCGTTATTCCCGGCGAGCAAGGCAATCCAGAACCGCGCGATTCCGTTTGTACTCGTCGGCTTGAGGCCCGTGAGCTGCTCGACCAGCTTGAGGCGGTACACGAGGGTCTGGCGGTGGATGCCGAGGTCGAATGCGGTGGCCTTCCAGTTGCCGTCGTTCTCGAGAAACTTCGTCAGCGTCGCCAGCAGCGAAGCGTCATGCAGACGGTCGTGCTCGATCAGTGGCCCGAGATAGCGTCCTACCAGGGCCCGGGCTTCCGCCAGCGATTTGGGCGCCATGATCAGCCCGGTCTCGGCGTCGCCGTAGCGGAGAACGCGGGCGTCCATTTCGATCGCCTGGGTCATTGCGAGGCGTGCCTGTCGCACGCTTTCACGAAACCCGGTCGCAACCGCGATCGGACCGCTGATCCCGATGACCGTTCCGTCTCCGAGGTTCTGCAGAAGGGCGTCGATCGTCTGCTGGCCAGCGGGAGCGAGCGCAAGAAGGACATCGTCTTCAAGCAGGAGCGGGGTTTTCTCTTGAAGCCCGGGAGCATGATGAATTTCACCAGGTGCCCAGTGGCCTTTACCGCCGGGCCTGATCGACAGGCAAACCAAGGTGCCGGTCAGTCCGCGCCGCTCCAGCATCGGCCGCACAAACGCGAAGTCGGTTTCGTTCTCCAACAGGCTGCGCAGCAACGCAGCGCCTTCGTCGCGCTGAACGTCTCGAGCAATCATCAATCGCTCGAGTTCGACGCCAAGCAACCCGACAAGTGAACGCACGAACAACGGGTCTTCCGGTGCGCTTCGTCCCTCGCGACGAATGACCAGGTTGGCGCGTGCCCGTCCGGCAATGGCAACACGCTCGGCGTGGGGCGCGCCTTCCACTGCCTGTGTCTCGTCGGTAGCGACGAGGGTTGTGCCGCTGGCGGCATCTTCAATACTCAGCGCCAGCCCGAGGCTGTCGGCGAGAATGGAAAGACGGCCTGCAAAATCGGCCGCCTTCCGCATCGCCTCGGCATAGGTTTGAAATAGCCGTTCGCTGGCCTTGAAGCTGTCTCGCTGCGCACGCAGGACACTTTCGATCACGTGATGGGAGAGCTTCACGAATTCCAGCTCGAAACTCGCCCTGAGCACCGGAAACATCAGGTGGTCTGCCGCATCCAGCATCTTTCTCGACAGCTTTGGCGCGTCAGCCTGCGGAGCGACGACCAGCGCGCTGGCATTCGTTTGTGCCAGGCGCTCGAGCCACGTTACCTGGTCTCGCGGCGCACGAGGCACGCCAACGCCGGTCGTCATGACCAGGTTCCCTGCCGTCACCCAGCGCCATGGGTCGGGGAGGTCGACGGCATGGGCCCAGGTGATGAGCCGATGCGTACCGGTCAGGCCGGCCATGCCTTTCAGACCCAGCGACTGCGTGTCCAGCAATTCCTGCACGGTAATCATCGACAAACTCCTTGGTCTGCAAGCCGGCTCCCTGTTCGCTGCCCGGATCGAACAACCGTTCATGCACGCGCTTGCGGCTGAGCGATATTCCGCGACCAGCTCGATGAGGCTGAATCGCCGACGCTCGAAAGTGCACGATGATAGATGCTGTGAAAGAGCGGTGGAAGTGAGCCCGACAGGGGGAGGGCGGGATGCGCGGACTCGCTTTCTCCACGGGAGCACGCAAAACGAATGCGCGTGAAACGGGCCTCGGAGGGCACGCATGATCCGCAGAATCAATTAGGGCCGCTTTGATTGCCTCACAACTGACTCATGAATCGGGTAACATCTGCGCCGCTTCCGTGAAGCGCTATTACTCGAACAACGCAACAACAGACATGAGCCCGAGACAGAGCACGCCCGATCAAAAAGAGCGAGCAACCATCGTTTGCCGCCAGGGGCGTCACGTCTTGCTCGTGGCGCGTACTGCGTCGCGCTGGGCGTTGCCGGGAGGCACCATCAAGTCTGAAGAATCTTCGCTCGACGCAGCGTGTCGCGAGCTCAGTGAGGAAACGGGCCTGGTGGGTCTGGAATTGACCTATGCCTTCCAGTTCGAGGGATTGACGAAGCTTCATCACGTATTCGTCACCGATGTCCCGGTGCACGCAAAGCCGCGACCTGGCAGGGAGATCACGCGGTGCCGCTGGTTCGGAGGTTTCGAGGTGCACTCGCTTCCGACCAGCGTGCCTACGCTGAAGATCGTAGAGCGTCTGTATCACCGTTCACTTGCGACTGCAGAAGATGTGTCTCCGGGCCGATAGCGTCGTGATCGAATACGCGAATTCGCGACACGTCCTCTCTCTGCTTTTCACCCCTGTGCGGCTGGCCGACGATCACGGTATGCCGTTCGCGGAAGGTCTGGATTTCACTGTCCGCAAACTGGCCCGATGAGCGTGTGACCATCGCCGACCTGCCGCACTGCCAACGCCGCCTAGCGAATCCGCGAGACAGCTTTCAGCACGGCACGTCCCTCGTCCGTTACCCGGATCGATCGATCGTCCGACACCGATGGATCGAAGGCGACCAACTGGCGCTCCAACAGCGCGACAAGCTCCTCGCGGTCGGAACCAACCTGGTCCGGGGCATTCCACACCATCATCAGCGTGGTGAGTTCGTGCGGACTCAACATAGTGGGCATGGGGTCCTCGTATCGAAACAGTCGGATTACGGGTACATGCGCCGACGCATGGCGCATCCACATCTCTGTGTCGGCAGCAATGGCTCGACACGATCACATGGTGGCAGCCCAAATCGACGCGTTCGGCGTGCGCGTCGCAGTTTTCGTGTGGACTGCGTGGTGCGTGCGGTGCGAAAGGTCTAGACGCGCGGGACGCTTCGTGCGTGGAATTCGTATTGCGAGCCGACGACCTTCAACCATTCCGCGTGGGTGTGCGACGCAATGGTGGCAAGCTGACCACCATACGACAATGCCTGCCCGGCACGCGACTGGAAGAGTTTCGTTTGCTGCGCGATAGCCTGTTCGGGTGCCTTGCACGACAGCGCTTCGGCCCAGTACCACCTGATTTCGGCAAGCGCCTGTCGGGCCACCTCGAGGTTGAGGTGAATCATTCGCTCGCACCCTTCGAATGCCTGGTTCGACAGCGCAAACATGGCGGCTGCATTGGCTTTGCTCGACGCTGCAAGTTGCTCCGGCACGTACCCCGTCATTCGTACTCTCCCAAGTATGGTTCGTCGCGAATCTTGCATGTACCTGCCAAGAGACTAGCCGGGCAGACCCCAACTATTTCGTGCGTGAACTTAATGTCGATTTGGAGTCGGCATTCTAGCTTGGTCGTATCGAATTCTGCGTGCCAGTTTCGTAGGTAGATGCCCGCAGAAAACGTTACCAGCCGCGTCGATCGGGCAGACGGGAAAAATGACGTGCAGCCGAGCAGGCGAGTCCGGCATCGACAAGAGGTCAGCTCGAAACGGCTGTTTGTTATGCCTGAAGAGGTTCCAGAAGAAACCTCACCGCCCAATCACGCGAGACAGGCTGAATGCCGCCGCACCGGCGGCGAAGCCGGTGCCGGCGAACAATGCCACCGAGCCGGCGAGACGCGGAACGGCCATCAGGATAAGCGCGGTCAGGACTGCGCCGAGGGTTTGCCCGAGCAGGCGCGCCGTGCCCTTCGACGTGAGGAACACGCGGGTTGCCCGGCATTTTCCGACGTGACACGTAGCCGAGCTTTTCCATCGATTGCAACGCCGAGAAGGTAGCGGGCTCCATGACGCCGGCTTGCTCGCTCAACTGCCGCTGCGTAATGCCGTCGGTTTTCCAGAGGATACGCAGGAAAGTCCAGTGACCGTACATCACGTCGCGAAATTTCAGCCGCGTCTGCAATGCCTTCGACAGGCCCCGGTACGCGTCCTTGACCCAGATGCGCAATGCGATGACCTCGACGTCCATTCGCGAACCTGCGCAGGTTCCCCTGAAAAATTTCCGTTGACTTCAACTTTTGCCGCGTCTAGATTCGAACTTAGATATCTAATTATATCGGCGCGGGTCGGCATCTTCAATGCATCGGCTGGCTCACCGCCTTTCGAACGTACTACCCATTTGAAGCGCATTTTTGACAGAGGAGACACGATGAAGGCAGGGAAATGGATCGTCTTGAGCGCGGGGCTGGGCATGGCCGGCTCGGCTTTTGCGCAAAGCAGCGTGACGCTGTACGGGTTGCTCGATGTCGGCGTGAACTATCAAAGCAACGCGGGCGGCAAGCAACTTGTCAACATGACGTCGGGCATGCTGAACGGCAGCCGCTGGGGGTTGCAGGGCAAGGAGGATCTGGGCGGCGGCCTGTCGGCGATATTCCGGCTGGAAAATGGCTTCGACGTCACGAACGGCAAACTCGGGCAGGGCGGACTGATGTTCGGACGCCAGGCGTATGTCGGACTCTCAAGTCACGCGTACGGCACGGTGACGCTCGGTCGCCAGTACGATGCGATCGTCGAGTTCGTCAATCCGTTCGCCGTCGCGAATACGTGGGGCGGTCCGCCACTCGCCCACCCGGGCGATGTCGATCAGATGGCGCATACCAATCGCGTGAACAACGCGATCAAGTACATGAGCCCGGACTTCTACGGCTTCCGCGTAGGCGGCGTGTACGGAATGGGCGGCGTGGCCGGCGACTTCACGCGCAATCAGGTGTATTCGCTCGGCGCGGATTACAAGCGCGGCGCGTTTTCCGCGGGCGTCGGCTACCTGAACGTGCGTCAGCCGAACGTGTCGTTCTGGGGCGATACGGGTTCGCCGGCTGCCACGTCGAACGGCGTGCCGGGCGCGAACTTCGCGGGTTCGCCGGTGACGACCGGCTTCGCGTCCGCCCATTCGCTGCAGGCGATCGCCGTGGGTGCCCAATACCAGATGGGACCCGCGACGATTGGCGCGAACTACTCGAACACCCGGTTCCGCGGCCTCGGCGATCGCTCGGCCGGACCGGTTCCCGCGGACGGCATCGGTGGAACGGCTGTCTTCAATACGGGCGAAATCAACTTCTCGTGGCAGCTCACGCCGGCGGTGCTGCTCGGTGCGGTGTATCAGTACACGAAAACGTCCGGCGTAAGCGGCCATACGGGCGCGACGTATGACCAGGGCGGCCTCGGCGCGTCCTATGCGCTGTCGAAGACCACGTTGCTCTATCTGCTCGGCGTGTATCAAAAGGCCAGCGGGACCGACTCGACCGGGCAGGCGGCGGTGGCGTCGATCTACAACATCACGCCGTCGTCGACGAACCATCAGGCGTATGTCCGCGTCGGGCTTCAAAAGCGTTTCTGACCGGCCGTCATCGCGGCGTCCATCAACGAAAGCGCCGGGACTTCCCGGTGTTTTTGCCGGGCAGCCGCGGATGCCGCTCGACGAGTGCGCGCCGAATGCCGATCGTATGCATGATCGGGAACAGCGACGTGCGGCGGTACCACAGGGCGGATGCCGCATGCGGGTCGTCGGACAGGTTCAACGGTCGGGTCATCGCATCTTTGCGATCACCTGTTCGCCGTCGCTGCCCGGCAACCTGATGCCGTCGTTGCGCGCGGCGACAGGCGGGGTGCTCCGATGCGATCGCGGCGCCGGTCGTTTTGTTGCGGTGCCTCGACCGGAAGATGTTCTCCTTGATATCCTTTCCTGGTTGCGTCGTTCGCGACACCGCGGTGATCGAACGGTGCAGCCATAAGACGCGGCCCCGGCACAATGCGGGGGCTTCGTGCGTTGGGCCCGACAGCGCAGCGCACCGATACAGCAGGAGCAATTGACATGACGGATCAAACTTCCCCGCGAACGCCACCGACGCGAGACGCCGATGCTCCAGCACTGGCCAGCGACAGCAGCCTTGCGTGGTCCGACGCGCGGCTGCTGGGCTTCACGCCGATGGACGACGTCCACAAGGAGTTCTACGCGGTTGCGCTGCGGCTCGTGACCTGCAACGACGCGACGGCGGCGGCCGCGCTGCACCTGTTCGAAAAGCATGCGATCAGCCATTTCGAACAGGAAGACGAGTGGATGCGCACGACGAACTTTCCGCCGCGCGACTGTCACATCGACGAGCATGCGGCCGTGTTGCAATCGGTCGCCGAAGTCAAGGCCGCGATCGACGCAGGGCGGGCGGGGGCAGCGCTGGCCCGGGATCTCGGCCTGCACCTGTTCGAGTGGTTTCCCGGGCACGCGGACTACCTGGACTCGGCGCTCGCCGCATGGATGACGAAACAGACGATGGGTGGGAAGCCCGTCGTGTTCAGACGGACGATCTGATTTCGATTGCACGCCGGCGTGCGTACACGCCGGTGCGCGTCGAGTGATGCCCGACGCGCTCTGGCTATTTCCCGATACTCAAAGATCGAGTACCAGTTCCGCCGATTTCGCGCGCGACACGCAGACCATGATCTGCGATTCCTTCTCGTCGTCGCGCAGCACGAGGTCCCGATGATCCGCGTCGCCCGAGCACAGCCCGGTTCTGCACGAACCGCAGGTGCCGCTTTCGCACGAACTCGGAACGCGTACGTTCGCGTCGCGCAGCACGTCGAGGATCGATCGGTTCGCGGGCACGCCGAACGATGTCCCGCTGCGCGCAAGCCGCACGGTAAACGGCGCATTCTGGTGCACGTTCGCATTGCTCGCGCCGAAGCTCTCGAAGTGAACCGTGCCCGACGGCCAGTGGCCGGTCATGTCGCGCACCGTGTCCATCAGCGCCTGCGGGCCGCAGCAGTACACGTGCGCGGCCGACTTCGGCCGCTCGAAGACCGGCCAGAAATCGAAGGCCTTCGACGGGTCGCCGTGATCGTGGTGAATCTTCACATCAGAACGCCAGTCGTCGCTGCCGAGTTCGTCGAGGAACGCCGTGCCTTCCGGATCGCGGGCGAGGTAATACAGCTTGAACGAGCGCAGGCCTTCGGCTCGCAGTTGCCGCGCCATCGACAGCATCGGCGTGATGCCGATCCCGCCCGCGACGAGAATGAATGACTTTGCCCGGTCGTCGAGCTGAAACTCGTTGCGGGGCAGCGACACATCCATGACGTCGCCCCCGGCCGTGTCGTCGACGAAGCTGATCGAGCCGCCGCGTCCATGGCTGTCGCGCTTCACCGCGATGACGTAACGATCGCGCTCCCGCGAGTCGTTGCACAGCGAATAACTGCGGCGCGCGCCGTTGGGCACCACGACGGTCAGGTTCGCGCCCGCGTCGAACGATGGCAACGGCGCGCGTTGCGGGTCGGTCAGTTCAAAGCGCCAGATGTCGCGCGCGATCTTCTCCTTGCTTGCAATCTTCAGACGAAGAAAACCGTCTTCCTGGGGTGTCATGTCTGCCTCCTTCCGGCCGATCCAGTTTCGTTTTGCGTGAACGTTGACTGCATATTATTACTAGAGATCTAGTAATGCAAGATGCCGAAACGAGTTCTTCGTGCCCGGCCTCTCGGTATAAACCCCCGCTTGCCAGGGGTCGCGAGCCACCTTAATCTGAATATTAGACATCTAATTAATCGGTAAGGGGACGCCTGGTCCAGCCGATATCAAGAGTGAAATTCGGAGAGAGTCAGACATGGCACATTCAACGTTGCATCCCGGGGACGCATCCCTGACCGCCGTCGCCGATTCGGCGGCCGAGGAGGCGACTTACCGGAAGATCACGCTGAGGTTGATGAGCTTCCTGTTCTTTTGCTGGGTCCTCAACTATCTCGACCGCGTCAACGTCAGCTTCGCGCAGCTTCAGTTGAAGCACGATCTCGGTTTGAGCGACGCGGCGTACGGACTCGGCGTGAGCCTGTTCTTCATCGGCTATATCCTGCTCGAAGTGCCGAGCACGCTGTTGCTTCGACGCATCGGCGCCCGCAAGACCGTCACGCGGATCATGCTGTTGTGGGGCGGCATCTCGACCGCTATGGCATTCATGACCGCCCCGTGGCAGTTCTACCTCGCCCGGACGCTGCTCGGCGCGGCGGAAGCGGGCTTCTGGCCCGGCATCATTCTCTATTTGTCGTACTGGTATCCGGCGAAACGCCGTGCCCGTATCACGTCGCGGTTCCTGCTCGCGATTGCGGCCGCGGGGATCATCGGCGGCCCGCTGTCCGGCCTGATCCTGCAGAACTTCATGGGCGTCTGGGGCTTTCGCAACTGGCAGTGGCTGTTCTTCCTCGAAGGGCTGCCCGCCGTGATTGCCGGTATCGTCGCGTACTTCTATCTGACCGACCGGCCGCAGGATGCCGGGTGGCTGACCGACGAGCAAAAGCGCCTCGTCATCGGCGCGCTGGACGAGGACAACCGCAACAAGCCGCACGGCGCACCGGGCAGTCTGCTCGCCGCGCTGCGCGACCCGCGCGTGTACGTGATCGCGGCAGGCTGGGCCACGGTGCCGATTTGCGGAACCATCCTGAACTACTGGACGCCGGTGCTCATCAAGCAGGCCGGTGTTTCCAACGTGTTGCAGATCGGTTTGATGTCGGCGCTGCCCTATATCGTCGGCGCGATTGCGATGCTCTTCATCGCGCGCAGTTCCGACCTGCATCTCGAGCGTCGCTGGCACTTCGTCGCCGTAACGACAGCGGGCGCGACAGGCGCCGTGCTCCTCACGCTGGTCGCGCGGAACTGGCCGGCCGCGATCGGCTGCCTGAGCCTCGTGTCGATCAGCTATTTCGCGGCGGCCGCGATCATCTGGACCATCCCGCCGACCTACCTCAAAGGCGCGGCTGCTGCCGGTGGCATCGGCGTGATCAGCAGCCTCGGCCAGGTGGGCGCTTTCTTCGCGCCTATCGTCCTCGGCTGGGTAAAGACCGTGAGCGGCAGCTTCTCGGCGGGCATCCTGCTGGTCGCGTTGTTTACGTTCGCCGGCGGCATCGCGGTGTTTGCCGGAGTGCCGCGCGAGCGGCAGCAACGGTAACTGCCGACGCTGCCAGCGACATCAAGCATTTTCATTGTGAAAAGGGAACAGGAATGAGCAAGCTTCAACTCTCCATCGCCGTCGGCAACTATGACCGGATGCGCCCGTTGATCGACGGGGATGTCCAGATCGACGGCGTGGATCCCGTGTTCATGCTGCAGGATCCGGAGGAGATCTTCTTTCGTGCATTCCGCCACGCCGACTACGACATTTGCGAGCTTTCGCTCAGCAGTTATTCGGTGAAGACGGCGGCCGGCACGTCGCCGTATATCGCCGTGCCCGTCTTCCCGTCGCGCGCGTTCCGCCACAGCTCGATTTACGTGCGCGCCGATCGCGGCATCGACCGGCCCGAGGATCTGAAGGGCAAGCGCATCGGCGTGCCCGAGTATCAGCTCACGGCGAACGTGTGGGTCCGGATGTTCCTCGAGGAAGAGTATGGCGTGAAGGCGTCGGACATCCGCTGGATCCGCGGTGGCTATGAAGATCCGACGCGCGTGGAAAAAATCGCGCTCAAACTGCCCGAAGGCGTCGTGCTGGAAAACGCGCCGGAAGGCCGGACGATTTCGAGCCTGCTGGCCGACGGCGAGATCGACGGCGTGATCGGACCGCGTGCCCCTTCGTGTTTCGACCGCGGGCATCCGCAGGTGAAGTACCTGTTCGACGATCCGCAAAAGGCCGCGGCGGAATGGTACGCGCGCCGCAAGCTGTTCCCGATCATGCATACGCTCGGTATCCGCAAGACGCTCGCGGAACAGCATCCGTGGCTCCCCGGCGCGATCGTCAAAGCCTTCGAGAAGTCGAAGGAGATCGCACTCGCACGCCTGAGCGACACGTCGGCGACCAAGGTGACGCTGCCGTTCATCGAGGACCAGTTGCGCACCGCACGGCGCCTGATGGGCGACGATTTCTGGTCGTACGGCTTCGCAGAGAACGAGACGGTGATCGATCGATTCCTCGCGCAGCACCACGCGGAAGGGTTGTCGAGCCGCCGCGTTCAGCCCGCCGAACTGTTTCACCCGGCCAGTCTGGAGTGTTTCAAGATCTGACGGGTGCCGCGCCTGTCCGGGTCCCGCCGCGTGTTCGGCCGGCCGCCAGGCGCGCCGGCGGACACCCGAGGTGCGCGAATTCCGGCGGCGGCCCCGGGCTGTGGCTCACGCGCCGCGTTAGGCGATATGATGGTCGCCTGTTCGATCACTATGGCGGTGAGGAAGGTATGGCAACATCACGCTCCCCTGGCAAATCCGGGGCCCCAAGCACGGATCCCATTCTGCGACACTGGCGGGAAGCCGTGCCGGACGATCGTCTTGCCCACCTGGTGAAAGACGCGGCCCGCGCGATGGTGCGCGGGCTGCAAATGCGTCTCGCGCAGCACGAGGTGTCGTTCGGCCACTGGGCGTATCTGCGCGTGCTGTGGGTGAGCGACGGACTGACGCAAAAGGAGCTCAGCGACGAAACCGGAACCACGACGCCCACCACGTTCAGCGCGGTGCAGGCGATGGAAAAGCTCGGCTATGTCGAGCGCCGTTATGCGCCCGACAACCGCAAGAACACACATGTCTATCTCACGCCGCGAGGCCGGAGCCTGAAAAAGAAGCTCGTTCCGCTTGCGGAAGAGGTCAACGAGGTCAGCGTGGGCGGATTGAAGGCTTCGGATATCAACATCGCGCGAAAGGTCCTGCTGACGATCATCGAGAACATGGCGCGCGACGAAGCCGAGTCGAACGACCCGGCGCGCCGCATTCCTTCGACGCGGGAAGTCGGCAGCCTGATCGCGGCACGCGGCGAAGAAGCCGAACGAGAGTGACGCGCGGCGCGGCGTTCCGGATCGTTCCGCGTTAGCGTTTTAGTTATAGATCTAATAATATTGGCGGCTGTGCGACCGCACGGCAGCACGCATGTCGCCTGCTGCTTTCCCGCTCAAGATTACGGATCCTGGAATGGACGAAATGACTCGCGCGGCGATGACGCGCAACGTCCGCGATGCGCTCGCGGAGGATGTCGGCGACGCCGACTGGACGTCGCGACTGATCGGCCCCGACGACCCGGCCGAAGCCGTGCTGACCGTGCGGGAACGCGCACTGTTGTGTGGCAGGCCGTGGTTCGACGAAACGCTTCGGCAGGTCGACCCGCGCATCGCGGTTGAGTGGATGGTCGGCGAGGGCGAACGGATGCACGCAGGACAGACCGTTTGCCGGATCGCCGGCCCGGCGTGCGGCATGCTCACTGCCGAACGCACGGCGCTCAACTTCATTCAACTGCTGTCCGGCGTGGCAACCGAGACCCGCTCGATGACGCGCATCGTCGAGGGCACGGCGGCGCGCATTCTCGACACGAGAAAGACGCTTCCCGGCTTGCGCCTCGCACAGAAATATGCGGTGCGTATCGGCGGCGGCGAAAATCATCGTCGCGGGCTGTATGACGGAATCCTGATCAAGGAAAACCATATCGCGGCGGGCGGCGGCATTGCGCCGACGATGCGAGCCACGCAGGCGTTGCGCGCGGGCGTGCCGGTGCAGGTCGAAGTGGAGACGCTCGACGAGTTGAACGAAGCATTGGCCGCAGGCGCCACGGCGATACTGCTGGACAATTTCTCGCCGGACGCGATGCGCGACGCCGTGCGCATCAGCTCAGGACGTGCGGAACTGGAAGTTTCGGGCGGCGTGACGGAGGAAACCCTGCGCGCCATTGCCGAAACCGGCGTGGATCGCATTTCATTGGGCAAGCTGACGAAGCATGTCAGGGCGGTCGCGCGCTTCAGCTTCATGTGCGTCAGGCGGCGGGGCATTGCCCGCGTGCCGGATGCGCAAATATAAAGAAGCCCTCGAACGAG
>NZ_JBSAXD010000025.1:0-127647 GCF_053427715.1 Burkholderia sp. MR1-5-21 | reverse complement strand
GGTCGGTCTTGGCGCAGATGCCGCAGTTGCTGCTCTCCAAATCGAACAGGTCAAGCGTGCACTGACCGGCTTGCGTGACGCGCTGGCAGCGCTTGCGAGCATTAGTCCTGCATCGTCGCTTCGCGCCACGTATTGCCACCACGTGGTTCGCCACACGGTGCTGTGGGCGCAGGCGCACATTGACAGAGACAAGGTCGAGATCGACGGACAGCCTATTGCGATCGAACCAGGCTGTTGCAGCAACCCTGAACCGCAAAGGGCTATCAGCGAGCGCCCGCTCGGCTCGCTTGACCTTGCTTGGTACATGCTTGCCGGATCCGAAGTGACGAGCGGCGAGAACGCAGGCATCGCCGACAATTTATACAACCAACTCACGGGTGGTCCGATCCCCGTAATGGAAATCAATCTTCGCGCGAGGAGAGTGACGCGCGACATCGCAGATTTGAACGCAGTTGGTTTCGCACGCCACCTGTGGAGTTACGTCGAGGCGATGGCGCATCTGTCCCAGCACGCACAGCAGATGAGAGCAGCGTTCGATGTCCTAGAGCCGCCGCGAGGCGTCATTCCGCCGCTGGCTCGCACTGACCTTTCCGCTCCTCTTATTTCCGCCTTCATCAGTGATGCAGTGTTTGCATATGCCATTGCCGCTGCTTGTAAGTATTCGTCGGAAGTACTTTCGGGCCTTGATGTGGCGCTGAAGGCTGAGTTCGGCGGCGATGTCGCTGACGCTGCACTTGCTCGCGCGAATACGACGCTTCAATTGCCGGCGGCATCCTCATTCGACGATGCTTTGTTCGATTCCGTCAGATCGTTCAGAAGCGACGCGCTTCCGACACCAATGGCTTACGGCTTGGCGGTGATACGATTTGTACAACAAGCCAGCCGATCGAATTTCAAGAGATACCTCATTGCGATCATTGCCTCATGGCAGCACAAAGCATGGAAGCGGATTGTCGGGTCGGAGATGTTCAGGCTATCAAGGCCTCAGAAGACGGTGCCTCCGATTGAGGCGGCTCTGTCCATAGCTGATGACGACGAGCGCTTCCTCGGCACTCTTTGTCCTGCCGTCGCGAGTGCCATTGGGGTGACGTTGTCGCAAGAAATACATGCAGAATTCGCGAGGCTGGCTGCGATCCGTTCAATTCCATCACACTGATCAGAACTGGATCGCTGCTCACACGATGAGTGCCCGTTTCAGCCACCTGTTGGAGAAATTAAAGGAGGAACGGCCGCACTGGCAACCGGACATTCAAGGCGTGTTCACACGGCAGGCGGTTGTGGGTCGGGAGCGTGAGTTCGCTGATGCAGAAAGCTGACGTTCGGCTGCTCGGTGCCGCCGCTGTCAGCAATCCGCCACATTGCCGACGTAGAACTCAGCCCGCTTCAATGTCGGCAAAGGCCGATAAGCCGCCTCTTCAATACTGCACAAGTATCGTCACCCGCCGATTCGCCGCTCGCGCCGCCGCGTCATCCCCGACCATAAGCGGCAAGTTATCCGCCCGCCCTATCGCAGCGAGCCGATGCGGCTCCACACCTCGCTCGACCAGATACCGGACAACAGCCCCCGCCCGCGCCGACGACAGTTCCCAATTGGATTCGTACTTCGCGGTCGATATAGGCGTGCTATCCGTATGGCCTTCGACGAGGATGTTGTTTGCCGGATGATCCTTCAGCACGCCCGCGATCCGCGCGAGCACATCCGAAGCCTCAGGCAGCAAGCGCGCGTCTCCAACGTTGAACAGAACCTTCGCGTTGATCCCAATCTCGACACCATGCGCGGCATTCGTAACCGTCACCTGCCCCTGATCCTTCAGCGACTTCAGCAACGAAGACCATTCCTGCGCAGCATGGCTTTGAGCGTCGCTAGCCACATTTTGCTTGCCTTGCGTCGCCCCCTGCTGCACCACCGTCTGATACCGCACCTCAAGCGCGTTGTACTTCGCGAGTTGCAGCACATAAAGGGCGAGAAACAGCACCATCAGCGTGGTGATGAGATCCGCATAGGAGATCAGCCATCGGCCGGACTGCGAGCCTTCGCCGCCGTGTTCGTCGTGATCGTCGGTATCGGTTGCGAGGCGCTTGTTACCAGATTGCGCGTACATAGGTCAGAACCCGTGTTCGTTATGCGTGGCGTTAAAAGACCAAGAAACGCCCTAAGCCCATCAAGCCAACGACTCCGCCGCCCGCCCCCGCACATCCCCCGTCAACCGCGTCTCGATCGTATGCGGCGACTCCTTCCGCGAGATCGCGAGCAGCCCGTCGAGATAAAGCTTGCGAAACCGCAATTCACTCTCCACCTGCGCCCGCAGCTTCCCATACAACGGCAGAAACACGAGATTCGCCAGCGCGAGCCCATACAACGTAGCAACAAACGCCACCGCGATCCCCGGCCCGAGCTGTGCCGGTTCGAGAATATGGCTCGTGACCTGAATCAGCCCCATCACCGACCCGAGGATGCCGAACGTCGGTGCATACCCGCCCGCCTGCTGCCAGACCCTTGCCGCCGCCATATGGCTGCGCTCATACGCATCGAGCTCGCGCTGCAACGCATCCTCCAGCACGGCCGTCGACACCCCATTCGCCAGCAGTTCCAGCCCCCGCCGCGCAAACGGATGAATCCCGCTGACATCCATCGATTCGAACGCGAGCAACCCGTTGAGCTTCGCGCGATCGCCCCACTCCAGCAGATCCGTCAGACTTTGCCGATCAACCTGCCGCGCCCTTACAAACGCGAGCCGCAGTTGCTTCACCGCGTCAAAGAACCTCGCCCACGTGTTCTGAATCATCACCGCGCCGAGCGTCCCACCCAGCACGATGACGAACGCCTCGACCTGAAACAGCGTCGAGAAATGCCCGCCCTCAAGCGAAAACCCGAACACGATGGCTGCGCCACCGAACACCACGCCGAACAGGGTCAACAGGTCCATGTCTCTCTCCGGCCGGCCGCACGCGTTGGGCGACCGGCATCGTCATCAGTCAACAACCGTATCAACCACGCTCATTTCGCGGCATCCGGATCCGCCACAGCAGCCCCAGCCGGCGCCTTGATCGCCCGCACCGCATCCAGCAGCCGCTGCTCGATATCACCGACCTCAACCGGATCGAGCTTGAGATCGCGCCGCATGACCCACGACACTTCATTGCGCCGCGTCTCGGTCATCACCGAGAACAACCGATCCGCAACCGACTGATCGTCAACGCTCGCGATCAGCTTCGCGAGATCGTACGTATCGAACGCACTGATGACCTCGAACAGCGTCCGCTGATCGACCCACGCGAGATCCTCCAGTGCCTTGATCTCGCCACCCCGCCGCACGTTGCGCCGCGAAAAATACGCAACGCCCTTCTGCTCGACGAAATTGAGCACCTTCGACTTGCGGAACGCGAACAATTCCTCCGCGATTTCCCCATGCGACAGCTTGTTGAGCAGCAGCTTCCGCTCGACGCCGATCAGCGATTCGAGATCGGCCAGCTCGATCAGCTCGAGTTCGCTGTTGATGGAAATGTCGAGGTCATGATCCGCGACCTGCTGCGCGCGATCGACGATGCGTGCGGCATCGAACGTGACGACCTGGCGCGCATCCGCCGACGACGCATAATCGAGCGGCGCGCCGCCCGACTGCTCCGCATGCGCGGCCTCGATCGTGACGAGATTGAGCTTCTCCATCCGCCTGAGCATCGCCATCACGTGCGGACGCGAATGACCGGCGATCGCGCGGCACTTCTTGATCACTTCGGCGAGCGACACCGACGCTTCCTCGGCGTGCGTCTGCATCGGCCGGCGCGCCCAGGAGTCGCCGCCTTCGCGACGCTCCGCGCCCGCCATCAGCGCGAGCACATGCGCATAAGACAGCACGCCCGGCATGAAATCGGCATGTGTATAGGTCGCGAGCTGATCGTCCTTGCGCTTCACGCGTCGGATCATCGTCCGCACGATGTGGCGCAGCAGCGCGGACACTTTCTCGATTTCCTCGTCGAGCATCGTCGCCGGCACGACCGTGAGCTGACAAAACGAAAGCGCCTTCGCGGTATGGCCGCGCGGCTCGGATGCGAGCAACGCGGATTCGCCGAAGAACTCCCCTCGGCCAAGGGTTGCAACGACAACCTTCTTGTCGTCGCATCGTGTGGATAGCTCGACCTTGCCATCCGCGATCAGAAAGATGACCGCCTCTCCCCCGAAACCTTCCGAATAGATGACTTCGCCGGGCGACGCCGTACGCGACCACGACTGTTGACGATTCACGATTTTCCCCTGCTGCGCTGACTGTTTTTCTCGACTGCGCTCACGCTTCACACGTGAGTCGACAGCCGTGCCCCGTGTTCCCGTTAACGACATCGGAAACACGGTTCTTTAACGGCTCACAGCGCGTCCGGAGACGAATTTTGATGTGAAACGTTTGCGCTTCAAGCGCGCTACAGGCAGCAGGCTGATGTGTTGCGATTCCTCAGGGAAAACGTGATGTCATTTGATTTGATGCAAATCAATCGACATCGAGTTTGAACATTACTGTTGGCCTTCAATGCATCGAATGGCGCACGCCCTTCGTCGCGCCGTTGCTCACTCGCTCATTCCCCACGACACGAGTACCGCGTGAATGTTGCGCGCGTACTCGTCCCGCAAGCGCGGCGTTTCCGAGTGGTAAGCGCCGATCGCCTGCCACGTGTTTCCGTAGCGGACCATCTTCTGCTTCAGCATCCACGCCGCGACGAAGATGTTCACGCACGCGTCCCTCAGCGCGCCGGGCAGCACGCCGTACCGGCGCAGCTCGCCGAAGTGCACGGAGTTGATCTGGGTCTGGCCGATGTCGATGCTGCCATCCGCGTTGCGATGCACGGCGCCGGGATTGCCCTTCGATTCATACCATGCGATCGCCCGCAAGATGTTCGGGTTGACGCCCTGGTAGCCGCCTGCGCGTTCGAAGCACGCGTCGCCGGACTGAGCGTCATCCGCGTACGCCGGCGCGATCAGGATCGCGCCTAGAAGTATCAAGAAAGACAGCCATTTCACGCAGCCACGCTGCGCCATTGCGATACAAGCGTTTGCCATGATTCGTCACCCGATCCGATCCGGCCGCTTCAATGCGACATCGCCAACGCAGACGCGCCGGTCCCGGTCGCGCGGCGATCGCGCGCACCGTTTTCCAATGCGTCGTCGAGCTTCTTGTCCACGGCCGTAAGTGCCGCGCGCGACGCATCGGATACCACGAGATGCACCTGAAACTCCGGCGCTTTCTTCACGGATGGCGCGTGACGGGACTTCTTCGCGTGACGGACGTTTGCATGCTCCGGCACATCCTCGTCGCCACCGGCGGTCGGCGGCAGCGACGCCAGCGGGGGCAGCGGAGGAAGCACTTGAGTGGGCGCAGCGGACAGGAGCGGCGAGGTGTTGTCGGCAGGTTGTGCCGCGTAGGCGGTTCCGCATACGAGCATCGCCGAACAGATCGACAGTCTTAGCATGGCGAGATCTCCCATCACTGAGTCGGACCGAGCTGAACGCTGTACGGCTGGCAACTGCCGGCCGCGACGTTCTCGACGCGCACCGATGCGCCGCGCTGCGCCGCCATGCCACGGCGGATCGACTGGTTCAGGTAGCTGAAATCCTGCGGCAGCGCGGCAACGCGAATCGTCATCGGTTGCGGCTGCCGCGACGCGAGTGCGCCGACTTTCGCGAGCACGGCGGTCAGTTGCGGGTCGCGTGCGCCAAGCGCATCGGCCGGAATGACGAAGTCGACAAGCTTCGTCGGCGCGGGCGATGCGTCGTTATGTGCATTCGCGTCCTGATGTCCGGGCTGAAGTTGGGCGCAGCCGGCCAACGCGGCTGCGACGACAAGAATGAGAATCGGCTTCACGTGTTGGTCTCCCGGTAACTGGACCTGCGTTATCGGCACAGCACTCGCAAGCTTTACCCCTTTGGCAAACGATTGCCGCCGCGACGGGAGAACGCGCGTCTCGTTGATTCTTCTGATTTAAGCGGACATTGACCAAATCCGATGCTGATGAACAACCATGCGGCGAGCGGCAGCTCACCGCGCTGCCGCTCTGAATGTGTGCAGGAGACGCAGAAACGGATTGAGGCGCGAGCTACCGTGATGAATGTGGAGCGGCGCGATGCGTGCACACCATATGCCGGACGGCCCGCACGAGTTCGATATCGCCTTGCACATGCGATTCCGCAACGCGATGCATTGCTCCGCCCAACACGCAATCCGTCGCTCAAAATTCCATGTCGAGCTCGTCGATATCTTCCTTCTCCGCCTTCGCCGCGTCGATCCACTCCGCGACGAACGGCTGCGCGAGCACGCGCATGCAGTACTCGGCGATGTCCGGCTCGAGCTTCACGTCATAAGTCAGGAACCGCGTGACGACCGGCGCATACATCGCATCGGCCACGCTGATCTCGCCGAACAGCCAGGGCCCGTCATACTGCGCGAGACATTCGCGCCAGATCGTCACGATCCGTTCGATATCGTGCTGCGCGCGCGACCAGATGCGGAAGTTCGGAAAATGCGCACGCAGGTTCATCGGCAGCGCGGAACGCAGCGCACTGAAGCCCGAATGCATCTCACCGCAGATCGACCGGCAATGCGCGCGCGCATGCCGCTCCTTCGGCAGCAACTGCGCATCGGGGCAGATCTCGTTCAGGTACTCGGCGATCGCGAGCGTGTCCCAGACCTTGTTGCCTTCGTGCGTCAGGCACGGCACGAGAATCGACGGCGACAGCAGCAGCAATTCCGCGCGCGACGCGGCGTCGATCGGCACGCTCACCGTCTCGAACGGCAGGCCGCTCAGCTTCGCGAGCAGCCACCCGCGCATCGACCACGACGAGTAGTTCCGGCTGCTGATGGTGAGCGTCGTTTCGTCTATCGATTCCATTTCGCCTCCCCTGTGGATGCGTTTCGTGTGCACGCGCACCGAAAGCGGCTGCCGCTGCGCATGCGGCGCACCAACGATGTGCATTGCATTCGCCGGCATGGCGCAACGCGCGCGTGCAAGCTTTCCGCAATCGCAGCGCGTTACGCCATTGCAACGTTTCGCGTCGCGGCGCATGCTTCGACGATCGGCACGCCAGCGTACGTGCCGCCAGACACAATAAAAGCGTGCAACGCGCGTGCCAGCCGGCAACTGGCACACGGCTTGCCTTGTTCAACGCATGGTGGCACCCAACGCGACGGTCATGAACATGCTTGCGTACCCTTTCTACCAGTTGTTTGCCGAATGCACGCGCCCCGCACGCGCATGGGCCGCCTACTTGCGCGCATCGATGTCGATGTGGCCGCCGTCAACCTCGACGTCGCACGGCCGCACCCTCGACGCATGGTGCGAACTGCTCGAATGCTGCGCGTTCTCGCATCGCCGCCCGCCGTTCGGCATCGACGCGGTCGATGTCGACGGCGAGACGGTGCCGATCGTCGAAGAAATCGCCTGCGCCACCCCGTTCGCCACGCTGCTGCACTTCCGCAAGGCGCAGCCGGTCGGGCGGCAGCCGCGCGTGCTGGTCGTCGCGCCGATGTCCGGGCATTTCGCGACGCTGCTGCGCGGCACGGTACGTACGATGCTCGCCGATCATGACGTGTATATCACCGACTGGCACAACCCGCGCGACATCCCGCTGCGCGCCGGACGCTTCGGCTTCGACGAATACGTCGAGCACGTCATCGATTTCATCCATCACATCGGCCCGGATGCGCACGTGCTCGCGATCTGCCAGCCGACCGTCGCCGCGCTCGCGGCCGTCGCGCTGATGGCGGCCGCTGGCGACCCCGCGCAACCCGCGAGCCTGACGCTGATGGCCGGCCCGATCGATTGCCGCGTGAATCCGACGAAGGTCAACGAGCTTGCGACGAGCCGCCCGATCGACTGGTTCGCGCGGCATCTGATCAGCGTCGTGCCGTCGGGCTTTCCGGGCGCGCAGCGCCGCGTGTATCCGGGATTCTTGCAGCTCGGCGCATTCATGTCGATGAACCCGGATCGCCACGCGTCGTCGTTTTCCGACATGTATTACGAGCGCGCGAAAGGCGATCCCGTGAAAGCCGACGTGCTGCGGAACTTCTACGACGAATACTTCGCGACGGCCGATCTCACGGCGGAGTTCTATCTGGAGACGGTGGAGAAGGTATTCCAGCAATACGCGCTCGCGCGCGGCGAACTGACAGTCGGCGGCCGGCTCGTCGAACCGGCCGCGATCCACCGCACTGCGTTGCTGACGATCGAAGGGGAAAAGGACGACATCTGCTCGGTCGGCCAGACGGTCGCCGCGCAGGAGCTGTGTTCGGGGCTGCCGCCCTATCTGAAGACGCATCACGTACAGACAGGCGCCGGGCATTACGGCGTGTTCAACGGCAAACGCTGGGAGACGCAGATCTATCCGATCGTGCGCGGCACGATTCATGACAACGAGCCGTACGATCGCACGGCAAAGGCGTCGGGCGGCGCGGCGAATGCGCATTACGTGACGCTGCATGCGCTGCTCGCCGCACGGACCACCGGCAGCAGCGAGGCGACGGGCGTGCTGTCGCCTCACTGACGCATCATCGTCACATCACTGTCACATCACGGCGGCGACGCGCCGGCGAATCATGCCCATGCGTCGTCCCATGGCGTCGGCGCAGGCACCGCGCACGGCCCGTCGACGTCGATCGACTTGAAGTCCGCCGGTGCGACGATCTCCAGATACTCCATGTCCGGCGAATAGTCGAACAGGTAATGGACGATCCCGGGCGGCTGATGCACGCAGTCGCCGGCCTCGACGAGTGTCTCCTGCTCGCCGTACATGAAGCGCGCCCAGCCCTTCAGCATGATCACGATATGGAACTCGGCCTCGTGACGGTGCCATCCGGTGCCCTTGGCCGGTGCATGATTCGCCTTCACGAGCTGCGCGAGCACCTTGCCGTGGGTCGCTTTCGCGATGCCGAGATCGCGGTACAGGAAGAAGTCGCGCAGGCCTTCGCCTTGATACGCGGTGTCGTGCGGCTTGACGTGGGAGAACTGGGTGGTTAGCGGCGTGCTCATCGCGGTGCTCCTTCGACGAAAGGATCCGTCAGGAAAAGCATATCGCGTTCCAATACGCGGTGCGATGGCGATGCAGCCGCCGCTTGCAGCGATGGGCCACCCCGCCCCCGCGAACAGGTCGATTCGACGGCGACGTTCATCACCTCGTTCGACCCGCCGCGGCGGCGGTGCGTGATGCCCCGGCGTTTTCGGCCAACGCGCGATGCGTTGGCGCCGCGTTCCAGCTTACGAACAGGCCTTGCCGTGCGACGGATGGAAGCCCTTCGCCTTCGCATCCGCTTCCGACATGTAGCTGCCGTTCTTCGTCTTGCCGTAGTACTTGTCGGACTGGCAGTGATAGACCTTGGTGCTGGCGTTGACCCACACCTTGCCCGGGCCGCCACCGGCCGCCGCGCCCTTCATCGGCGTGGCACCGGAAGCTGCCGCACTCTTCATGGGCGTGGCACCGGAAGCTGCCGCGGCGGGCGCCGCAGCCGGCGCGCTCGCTGCGGGCGCCATTGCAGCCGGCGCGCTTGCTGCGGCTGCCGACGCGCCGTACCAGGTCTTCACGCCCTTGTGGCCCGCGCATGCACCCTTCTTGGACGCACCCGAGTAGAACGTACCGTCCTTGCAGAGGCCGGTCGTGCCGGCCGGCGCGCTGGCTGGAACCTGTGCGAACGCGCCAAGCGACATACCCATGCCGGCGACGAACGCCGCGATCAACATCGTCTTTTTCATTTTCCGCTCCTGATCAATTGAGATGCACGCAGCGTCCCGGGCGTGCTCCGGGACCGATATGCTTACCGCACCCAGCGACACACGCGATGGTGGTGATGGTCGACATGGCACACCTTGTGCGAATGCGCTTCGGCGATCGCCGGGGCAAGAACGGCACATGCAACGACGGTCGCTGTCAGAATCTTCGCGATGCGGCTCATGAACATCTCCTGGGTAGATCAGCCGGTCATCCGGCTGTTACCTCCTTAACGGAGATGGCCGATGCTTCGTGCACCGCTCGCGGACTTACTTGACCATCTTTGACAGTGGGCGTTGCGTGACGGCTGATGCTTGCAAAAAGGGGCGTTCAGGCTTTCGAATCTTTCATTACCAGGACTCGGCGCTGGACGCCGCCAAAATGACAAAAGGCCGCACGAGGCGGCCTTCCCTTCCGTTGGCGTCAGAACACTCCGCCGCCCTACTTCAACCGCCCCGACAAAAACTGCCCCAGCCGCTCGCTCTTCGGATTGACGAGGATCTCCTGCGGATTCCCTTGCTCCTCGATCTTCCCCTGATGCAGGAAGATCACGTGATTCGACACGTTGCGCGCGAAGCCCATCTCGTGCGTGACGACGACCATCGTCCGGCCTTCTTCCGCCAGCTTCTGCATCACCTTCAGCACTTCGCCGACGAGTTCCGGATCGAGCGCGGAAGTCGGCTCGTCGAACAGCATCACCTCGGGCTCCATCGCGAGCGCGCGCGCAATCGCGACGCGCTGCTGCTGCCCGCCCGACAGATGCGACGGATACATCCCTTCGACCCGCGCCGGCAGCCCGACCTTCTCGAGATACTTGCGCGCACGCGCAATGGCCTCGTCCTTGCCGATCCCGAGCACGGCCATCGGCGCCTCGATGACGTTCTCCAGCACCGTCATGTGCGCCCACAGGTTGAAGTGCTGAAAGACCATCGACAGCTTCGTGCGCATCCGCTGCAGCTGCTTCTGGTCGGCGACGCGCAGCGAACCGCTCTTGTCGCGCGTGGTCTGGATCGCCTCGCTGCCGATCGTGATCTGCCCCGAGCACGGCTGCTCGAGAAAATTGATGCAGCGGAGGAACGTGCTCTTGCCCGAACCGCTCGAGCCGATGATGCTGATCACGTCGCCGGCCTTCGCCTTCATCGAGACGCCCTTCAACACCTCGTTGTCGCCGAACTTCTTGTGCAGATCCTCAACGATGAGCTTGTACATGCTTGTGTTTCCTTACGAATGCGCGAATGCGTGAATGCGTCAATGGCCGCGGGGCGACAGGAACGCGAGCCAGCGCGCCTCGAGCTTGCGGAATCCCCAGATCAGCGTGAAGACGACCGCCGCGTAAAGCACCGCCGCGATGCCGTACGCCTGGAACGACATGTACGTCGCCGAGTTCACGTCTCGCGTGACCTTCAGGATGTCCGGCACGGTCGCCGTGAACGCGAGCGTCGTCGCATGCAGCATCAGGATCACTTCGTTGCTGTAGCTCGGCAGCGAGCGGCGCAGCGCGGACGGCAGGATGATCCGCGTATACAGCTTGAAGCGCGACATCCCGTATGCGAGCCCGGCCTCGACCTCGCCCGCCGACGTCGACTTGATCGCGCCCGCGAAAATCTCCGTCGCATACGCGCATTCGTTCAGCACGAACGCGAGCAGCGTGCAGTTCATCGCGTTGCGGAAGAACGTGTCGAGCACAACGTGATCGTGCACGACCTGCAGGCTGTAGATGCCCGTGTAGCACATCAGCAGCTGCACGTAGAGTGGCGTGCCGCGGAACACGTACGTATAGAGCCACACGGGCCCCGACACCCAGCGGTTGCTCGATGCTCGCGCAATCGCGAGCGGCACCGCGAGCGCAAAACCGAGCACGATCGACACGACGAGCAGCCACAGCGTGATCGCGAGCCCGCTGAAGCGGTAGCCGTCGGTGTACAGATAGTTCTGCCAGTACTGGCTGATGATTTCGATCACAGTGCAAGCCTCCGGACGCCGACCGAGTAACGCTTCTCGAGGTGGTGCAGCACGACGTTCGACACCGTCGTGATCGCGAGGTAGATCGCGCCTGCCGCGAGCGTGAAGAAGAAGAAGTCCAGCGTGCTCTTGCCCGCATCCTGCGACGCCTTCACGACGTCGGCGAGGCCGATGATCGACACGAGCGCGGTCGCCTTCACGAGCACCTGCCAGTTGTTGCCGATGCCCGGCAGCGCGAAGCGCATCATCTGCGGGAACAGGATGCGGCGGAACACGCGCCAGCCGCCCATCCCGTACGCGAAGCCGGCTTCGAGCTGGCCGCGCGGCACCGACAGGAACGCGCCGCGGAACGTCTCGGTGAAGTACGCGCCGTAGATGAAGCCGAGCGTCACGACGCCGGCCACGAACGGGTCGATGTCGATCTGGTCCCAGCCGAGCACGTCGGTCACGTTGTTCAGCAGGATCTGCATCCCGTAGAACAGCAGCAGCATCAGCACGAGGTCAGGCACGGCGCGGATCAGCGTCGTGTAGAACGTGCCGACCGCCGACAGCACGCGGTTCGTCGACAGTTTCGCGGCCGCGCCGGCCAACCCCAGCACGAGCGACGCGGCAAGCGACAGCACCGCGAGCTTCACGGTCTCGACCGTGCCGGCCCACAGCAGCGGGCCAAATCCTTGGAAGATCATGTGAGCGAATCCAGAAAGGCGCGCGGCGCGCACGGCCGGGGCCGGGCGCGCCGCATGGCGGTCAGCCGCCGTAGACGTCGAACGTGAAGTACTTCTGCTCGAGCTTCTTGTACGTGCCGTCCTTCAGCATGTCGGCGATCGCGTGGTCGATCTTCGCCTTCAGGTCGGCGTCGTCCTTGCGCATGCCGATGCCGGCACCGTTGCCGAGCGTCTTCGGATCGTCGATGTCGCCACCGGCGAACTGGAAGCCCGCGCCGCGCGGCGTCTTCAGGAAACCGATGTCGGCCTGCACCGCGTCCTGCAGCGCGGCGTCGAGGCGGCCCGACGCGAGGTCCGCATAGACGCCGTCCTGGTTCTGGTACGGCACGACCTGCACGCCCTTCGGCGCCCAGTACGTCTTCGCGTAGGTTTCCTGGATCGTGCCCTGCTCGACGCCGACCGACTTGCCCTTCAGCGCGTCCGCCGTCGGCAGCACCGTCGAGCCCTTCTTCGCGACGAGGCGCGTCGGCGTGTTGAACAGCTTGTCGGAGAACGCGATCTGCTCGGCGCGCTGCGGCGTCATCGACATCGACGACAGCACGCCGTCGAACTTCTTCGCCTTCAGCGCCGGGATCATCCCGTCGAAATCGTTCTCGACCCACACGCACTTCGCCTTCAGGCGCGCGCAGATCTCGTTGCCAAGGTCGACGTCGAAGCCGACCACCTTGCCGTTGACGTCTTTCGATTCGAAAGGCGGATAGCTGGCGTCGACACCGAAACGGATCGTCGACCAATCCTTGGCGTGCGCACCGACCGCGATGCATGCGAGGGCAATACCGAGCGCGAGTTTCTTCATGGCGTTCCTGTCAATGGCAATCTGGGCGCCGGGTTCGCCGCCGGGCGGGCGACGCCCGCGTGGCCGGAGCGGCGTCATGCCGCCGCGAACCCGTCCAACCGGCGTACCTTCATATGAAATGGACGCCTAAGTTGTACATACAACTTTGCCGTTTACCAGGCTGCGCCAGCAATCCGTGTTTATCTCTATGTCACCGAATTGTTTTCCTGAACGAAATTTCCTTATCTTTCAATTAACTAAGATTACATTCGGCTGAAAACGGACGTTCCGGCGCCGCGCCATCCCCGGCGGCGGCGGCATCGAAGTTGTCTAGACGTTATGAACCGACCCCGATTCCGCCAGGGTTTCAGTGCCCCCTCCGTCGTCGCCGCGCGCCGCGCCGACCGCCTCCAGCCCGACCAGCCGATAGCCGAACTGCAATTCGGTGAGCAGGTACCGGGGCGTTGTCGGCACCTGCTCGAGCTTCTGCCGCAGGTTCGTCATGTACACGCGGACGTAGTGCGCGCGGTCCGCGTCGTGGATGCCCCATACCTCGGCCAGCAACTGCCGCGCAGCGATCACGCCGCCGCGTCCGCGAATCAGCGCCGCGAGCAGGCGGAATTCGAGCCGGGTCAGGTGCACCGGCGCGCCGTCCCGGAAGACTTCGTGCTTGCCCATATCGACCACCACGCCGCCGAACCGGACGAGCGACGACGCCTGCCCGTCGGTCGACACGAACGCCGCGCGCCGCAATTGCGCGCGCGCGCGCGCGAGCAGCTCGGGCACGCCGAACGGCTTCGCGAGGTAATCGTCCGCGCCCGCATCGAGCGCCGCGACCTTTTCCACTTCCTGCTGCCGGGCGGACAGCACGATCACGGGCACGGTCGACCATTCGCGCAGTTCGCGGATGAACGCCTTGCCGTCGTCGTCGGGCAAGCCCAGATCGACGATCACGAGATCGGGCTTGCTGCTCGCCGCGTACATCCGGGCCTCCTTCGCCGTCGACGCCTCGCACGCATCCATCCCCTCCTGTTCCAGCGCCATCCTGACGAAACGCCGGATGTCCGATTCGTCCTCGACGATAAGCACGCGCGACCTGATCATGATTGACTCTCGTGTTCGATGTCGGGCGGCGCGCCCGACGGTAGGCGAATTTCGAACCGCGCGCCGTGCGGTTCGAGCGGCACCGCGCGGATCGAGCCGCCGTGCGCATTGACGATGCTGCGGCACAGCGCGAGCCCGAGCCCGACGCCGGTGATCGACGATTCCTTGCGTCCGCGCTCGAACGGCTCGAACAGCGGCTCGGTATCGCGCGCGACGAAGCCGGGCCCGTCGTCCTCGACGAACACGTAGACCGTCTCGCCGAACACGCGTGCACGCACCGACACCGACGCGTCCGCGCCCGCATACTTCGCGGCGTTGTCGAGCAGGTTGATCAGCACGCGCTCGATCAGCAGCGCATCGACGTCGATCAGCGGCAGGTCGGCCGGCAGGTCGGCCTTCACGTCGCGGCCGGCGAGCACGCCGGCGGAATGCGCGAGCGCGCTGCCGACGATCTCGTCGAGCACATGCCACTCGCGGTTCAGCCGCACGCCTTCGCTCTGCATCCGCGCCAGATCGAGCAGGTTCACGACGAGCCGATGCAGTTCCTCGGCCTGGTTGCGGATCCCGCGCGCCAGCCCGGCCGGTTGCCCGGGCGCGAGCCGCTCAGGCCGCTCGAGCGTCTCCGCCAAGCCGCGGATCGCGGTCAGCGGCGTCTTCAGGTCGTGCGACACCGCGGCCAGCAGCGCGTTTCTCAGCCGCTCGCCTTCCATCCTGACGTGCGTCTCCTGTGCGACGCCGACGTAATGCACGCGCTCCAGCGCCATCGCGACCGACGAGCACAGCGCATCGAGCAAACGCCGGTCGTCCGGATCGGTCGGCACCGGCTGCGTATCGGGGAGCAGCACGAGCACGCCGCGCACGCGCATCGGCGCCTTCAGCGGCAGGTACTGCGCGACCGAGCGGTCGAACGCCGGCGTGCTGCGGCCGGCCGGCTGCGCGTGGTCGAATGCCCATTGCGCCGCCGCCGGATCGACGAACCACGCGTCGCGTGTGGCGCGCAGCCGGTCGCGCGCATCGGGCAGCAGGAGCGCGACGTGCACGCCCAGCAACTGCGCGATCGTGCCGGTGCAGATCAGCGCGATCTGCTCGGTCTCGATCGCGGCCGACAGATCGTGCGCGACCCGCGCGAGCGCCGCCGAGCGCCTCTCGTTCGCGCGCGCGGCGCGCGCCTCCGCGCGCAGGCGCGCCGCGAGCTGGCCGATCGCGAGCGCCACCGCGAGCATCAGCGCGAACGTGAACACGTACTGCGTGTCGGACACCGCGAACGACCATCTCGGCTCGACGAAGAAGAAGTCGAAGCAGCCGACGCACACGAACGCCGCCCACGCGCCCGCGAGACGGCCGAGCCGCAGCGCAATGAGCACGACCGTCATCAGGAACAGCATCACGACGTTCGACAGGTCGAACACGCGCAGCAGCGCGCTCGCGGCAATCGTCGCCACCGCGCAGATGAACGTGGCCCACATGAGCGGCACGACGTAGTCCGACAGCCATACGCGCGGTCGCAAGCGGGCGTCGCCGGCAAGCGGGACCGGCCGGATGTCCGGATCCGTCCCGGCGATGCGCGTGGCGATGCCGGCGCACGTACGGAGGATTCTCTTCAATCGTCCGCGTCCGTCGCGGGCCGCATGTTGGACGACGACCTCACGCAGGTCGTCGAGGCGTTGCCGCACTTCGTGTTCGTTCATGGCAATCCCGGCAGGTCAAACGCGTGCGGCCCCGCGCACGCCGGGAAAGGCGTGGCGCGGGGCCGGGGACGCGCGTTGGTCAGACTAATGGCGTCAGCAGCATGTCGATGAGCTTGATCCCGATGAAGGGCGCGACGATGCCCCCCACGCCGTAGATCATCAGGTTGCGCCACAGCAGCTTCTCCGCAGGCTCGGCCCGGTACTTCACGCCCTTCAGCGCGAGCGGGATCAGCGCGACGATGATCAGCGCGTTGAAGATCACGGCCGACAGGATCGCCGACGTCGGGCTGTGCAGCCGCATCACGTTCAGCGCGCCGAGCGCGGGGTACGTCGCGACGAACGCCGCGGGAATGATCGCGAAATACTTCGCGAGATCATTCGCCACGCTGAACGTCGTCAATGCGCCGCGCGTCATGATCATCTGCTTGCCGACCTCGACGACCTGCATCAGCTTCGTCGGGCTGCTGTCCAGGTCGACCATGTTGGCCGCTTCCTTGGCCGCCTGCGTGCCGCTGTGCATCGCGACCGCCACGTCGGCCTGCGCGAGCGCCGGCGCATCGTTGGTCCCGTCGCCCGTCATCGCGACCAGATGGCCCTTCGCCTGATGCTCGCGGATGAGGCGCAGCTTGTCTTCCGGCGTCGCCTCTGCGAGATAGTCGTCGACGCCCGCCTCCGCCGCGATCGCCGCCGCGGTCAGCCGGTTGTCGCCGGTGATCATCACGGTCTTCACGCCGACCTTGCGCAGCTCCGCGAAGCGCGCCTTGATCCCGTGCTTGACGATGTCCTTCAGTTCGATCGTGCCGAGCACCTTGCCGTTGTCGGCGACCACGAGCGGCGTGCCGCCGCGGCGCGCGATGTCGTTGACGGCCGATTCGACGTCACCCGGAAACGTGCCGCCGAGCGCCGCGACGTGCGCGCGAATCGCGGACGCCGCGCCCTTGCGCACCAGACGCTCGCCGATATCGAGCCCGCTCATCCGGGTCCGCGCGCTGAACGGCACGGCGACGCGCCCTTCGGCATCCGGCAGCTGCAGCGCGAAACGCTGCTTCGCGAGCGCGACGATCGAGCGCCCTTCGGGCGTCTCGTCCGCCAGCGACGACAGCAGCGCGGCTTCCGCGAGCGTGCGCTCGTCGACGCCGGGCGCCGGCCGGAACTGCACCGCTTCGCGGTTGCCGAGCGTGATCGTGCCGGTCTTGTCGAGCAGCAGCACGTCGACGTCGCCTGCCGCCTCGATCGCGCGGCCCGACGTCGCGAGCACGTTCGCGCGCATCATGCGGCTCATCCCCGCGATGCCGATCGCCGACAGCAGCGCGCCGATCGTCGTCGGGATCAGGCACACGAGCAGCGCGATCAGCACGGTCAGGCTCACGGCCGAGCCGGACGCATTGAGCAGCACGCTGAAACTGGAGAACGGCAGCAGCGTCACGCACACGAGCAGGAAAATGATCGTCAGCGCGACCAGCAGGATCGACAGCGCGATTTCGTTCGGCGTCTTGCCGCGCTTCGCGCCCTCCACCATCGCGATCATCCGGTCGAGGAACGCCTCGCCGGGGTTCGCGGTGACCTTCACGACGATCCAGTCGGACAGCACGCGCGTGCCGCCCGTCACCGACGAGAAGTCGCCGCCGGACTCGCGAATCACCGGCGCGGATTCGCCGGTCACCGCCGATTCGTCGACCGACGCGACGCCGTCGATCACTTCGCCGTCGGCCGGAATCGTGTCGCCGGCCTCGACGAGCACGATGCTGCCCGCGGCCAGCTCGTCGCTCGGCACGCGATGGCTCGTGCTGTCATGGCGCTTCGGTTCGTCGAGCACTTTCGCGTACACGCGCTTGCGTGCCGCGCGCAAGGCTTCGGCCTGCGCCTTGCCGCGTCCTTCGGCGAGCGCCTCCGCCGCATTCGCGAACAGCACCGTGAACCACAGCCAGCATGCAACGGCGAAGATGAAGCCGGCCGGCGCATCGCCGGCGCCCGTCAGCGCCTGCAGCCAGAGCACCGTCGTGACGATGCTGCCGAGGTAGACCACGAACATCACCGGGTTCTTCAGCTGGACCTGCGGCGCGAGTTTCCTGAATGCTTCGCGCAGGACCGCCGTCCAGCGCATGCGCGGCACGCCGCCGATCGGGGCGACGGCCGGGTTGATCGAGGTTTCGATATGGGACATGAAAGGACTCCTTTGCGTTCTCTTACCGCGCGCCAGCCGCCTTGCCCAGCGCGCGGTCGAGCGCGAGGTTCAGCGCGAGCACGGGCACGCGGGGCTCGCCGAGCACCGCGAGCTGGCGCGGCGCCGCGACCTGGTCGACGAGCGCCAGCACCTGATCGACCGTCGCGCCGCGCGCGTGCGCGATTCGCGCCGCCTGTAGCCGCGCGTTCGCGAGCGAGATGTCCGGATCCAGCCCGGACGCGGACGCCGTCACCGCATCGACGGGAACGGGCGCGCCTTGGGCGAGCCCGTTCCGCTGCCGATAGACGCGCACGCGTTCCGCGATATCCGCGAGCAGCTTCTTGCTGGTCGCGCCCTGGTTGCTTGCGCCGCTGCCGGCCGCGTTGTACGGCTGGTCGACGGTCTTCGCGGGATCGGCGGGATCGGTGCCGACCGTCGCACTCGGACGCGGATGGAAATACTCGGGGCGGGCGAAGTGCTGCCCGATCACCGCCGAGCCGACCGTGACGCCGTCGCGCACGACGAGACTGCCGCGTGCCTGCGACGGGAACAGCACGTTCGCGACGCCCGTCGTGAGCAGCGGGTACGCGAGGCCCGTGACGAGCATGAACAACACCGACGAGGCGACCACGGGGCGCACGAGGCCGCGCGTCGCGTCGACGAACGACGAACCGGATGCCGGCGTGGCGGCCACTGCCGCCGCCACGTGGCGATTGATTTGAGCCATGGTGGTTTCCTCAGAACAGTTGGCCGCTCGTCATCATCAGATGCTCGACGACCGGGCCCAGCGCGAGCGCGGGCAGGAACGTGAGGCCGCCGACGACGAGGATCACGAAGATCAGCAGGCCGGCGAACAGGCCCGTCGACGTGGACAGCGTGCCGGCGCTTTCCGGAATGCTCTTTTTCGCGGCAAGGCAGCCGGCGACGGCGAGCATCGGCAGCAGCGTCAGATAGCGGCCGATCAGCATCGCGAATCCGATCGTCGTATTGAAGAACGGCGTGTTCGCGTTCAGGCCCGCGAATGCGGAGCCGTTGTTGGCGGTGCCCGACGTGTACGCGTACAGCACCTCGCTGAAGCCGTGCGGCCCGAGGTTTGCGAGACTGTCCATCGTCGAGTGCGTCATCGCGGCGAGTGCCGTGAAGCCGAGAATGCTGAACGGATGCGCGAGCACCGCGAGCATCACCAGTTTCATCTCCCGCGCCTCGATCTTCTTGCCGAGAAACTCCGGCGTGCGCCCGATCATCATCCCGACGAGAAACACCGTCAGGATCGCGAACGTGAACAGGTTGATCAGCCCGACGCCGTCGCCGCCGAACACGTTGTTGAGCATCATCTGCGCGATCGGCACGAGGCCGCCGAGCGGCGTCAGCGAGTCGTGCATCGCATCGACCGAACCCGTGGTCGCGGCCGTCGTGACGGTCGTGAACAGGCTCGTCTGCGCGATGCCGAAGCGCATTTCCTTGCCTTCCATGTTGCCGCCCGGCTGTCCGGCGCGCATCTGCTGGTCGACGCCGAGCCCCGCGAGCAGCGGATTGCCGTGCTGCTCGGCCTGGTAGATCACCGCGAGGAAGCCGACGAACATCACGACGAACGCGCCGAGGATCACCCAGCCCTGACGGCGGCGCCCGATCATGGTGCCGAGCGCGTAGGTCAGCGCCGACGGAATCAGCAGCATGCCCAGCATGTGCAGCGTGTTGGTGAGCGGCGTCGGGTTCTCGAACGGATGCGCGGCGTTCATGCCGAAGAAACCGCCGCCGTTGGTGCCGATGTGCTTGATCGACTCGAGGCTCGCGACCGGACCCATCACGATCTGCTGACGCGCGCCTTCGAGCGTGGTCGCCCATGCGTCCGACGCGAGCGTCTGCGGCATGCCCTGCCACACGTAGACGAGCGCCATCGCGAAGCAGAGCGGCAGCAGCACGCGGTAGGTCACGCGCGTGAAATCCACCCAGTAATTGCCGATGTCCGCCGCGCTCTTGCGGCTCAGGCCGCGGATGAATCCGCCCGCGGCGGCGACGCCGGTGGCCGCGCTGACCGTCATCAGGAACGTGATGACCGCCATCTGCGAGAAGTTCGACAGGCTGCTTTCGCCGGAATAGGCCTGCCAGTTCGTGTTCGTGATGAACGACGCGGCCGTGTTGAACGCGAGGTCGGGGCTTTGCGCCGCGCGCTGCAGCGAATCGAACGGCAGCACGTCCTGCACGCGCAGCAGCAGATACCCGAGCAGCATCATGCCTGCGTTGCTGAGCAGCAGCACCATCCCGTAGCGCTTCCACGACATCGTTTCGGCGGGATCGACGCCCAGCAGCGCGTAGGTCCGGCGTTCGACCCACGCATGGCGCGGGCTCGTGAATGCATGCGCGAGCCATTTCCCGACGACGGGAACCAGCGCGAGCATGATCGCGAGAACGATCGCGAATTGAATGTAGTTAATGAACATGTCGACGCTCGCTCACATCCTGTCCAGGCCGTTGATGAAACCGGCTGTCAACGCGAAGAACGCCAGCGTGACCAGCACGAAAACCAGATCGCTCATAAGGTTCACCGATATGCTTTATTCCTTTTGGATCGTGCGAATCAATACCGCTCGGGCTTGATCAACGCGTGGAAGAGATAGATGAACAGCACGGCCGAAATGACCCCCGAAATCCACAGCATCGTTTTCCCTCTTTTATTTCGTTTGCACGGACAATCCGCGGCATCGTCAACGTCTCCGGCAGGCGCGGCTGCGGCGCTCGAGACCGGACGACGACCACCCCGCGTTCGGCTGGAACACGGGATGCGACAGTGTAGAAAGCCGCGCATCAAAGCGGTGTTCAATTTCTTCGCGCAGAATAAAAAACGTATAAACGCGCGTTCGAAGAATTTCTGATTTTTCCGGCGCGAATCAAATCAATCGATTATTTCGACCCTTGCGTGCGAATGCGGCGCGACCCGGTGGCGGAATTTCGCTTTGAATGGTGACGGCAATACGGTGGCTTCGCGACATGATCGACGTGTTGCCGAAATGCATCGCGGATCGTCTGCGATGTGTGCGTCGGCATGAAACGCGCGCACGTTGCCGCACGCAGCGCGCGTTTATGTGATTTTTTCAAACAGCCCGGAAGTCTATACACCGTATCGTCACGGCGATTCCTAGAATGCTCGCCATGTTCAAGACGGAATCCCCGCGACGCAACGTGTCCCACGTGTGATGCGGCGCGGGGATCAATGCATGAAATCGCTGAGAATCGAATCGACCTCGATCCACCTGCCGCCCGTTCGCCGATCGCGTGCGGCGGTTTCCGGAAAGTGCGCATCGCTGCGGCCGCGCACGCGCGACACGAACCATCTGGTGCTGCTGTCGATCGAGGTCGAGTCGCGCAATCTGGCCGCGGCACGCCGCGCGCTGCATCAGGCCGCCGGCCCCGTGCTGGGCATCTATACGGCCGAGATCGACAACCGGACCGGGCGCGCATGTCTGCAGCTCGAGCTCGCGCGGTCGCACCTGTCGCGGGCCATGTCGTCGATCATGCAATTGCTGCCCACAGCCGAGTTCGGCGCGATTCGCCGCTCGCGGCGCTAGACGACACCCGAACGCCCACATCGCGCACGCCGATCGCCGGCCGCTGCGCGTTCGCGCCGACCACGCGCGACACGTCTGGCGCAGGCGCTTCATCGACCCATTCAGACGCACGACGTCCGCGTGACGCGGAGCGATCCGGCATCGACCGGCGCTCCGCCGCCGATCGTGTGCGTCATTTGCCGCTTTTCCCGTAGAAACGGGTATCACCAGGAAGTCCAACAATGAAAAAAGAAGTCGTCGGCACGCTTTGCGTTGCCATGTTCAGCGTCGCCGCACACGCGCAAAGCAGTGTCACGCTCTACGGCCTGCTGGATGCCGGTATCGCGTATACGAACAACCAGTCGGGCGGGCACGTCTGGCAGCAAGGCAGCGGCTTGCTGTCGAACACGGTCTTCGGCCTGAACGGCGCGGAGGATCTCGGTGGCGGCCTGCATGCGATCTTCCGGCTCGAAAGCGGTTTCAACCTGAACAACGGCACGCAGTCGTACCGGAACACGATGTTCGGTCGCCGCGCGTACGTCGGCCTGCAGAGCGACCCGTACGGCACGCTGACGCTCGGCCGGCAATACGATGCCGTCGTCGATTACCTCGGCCCGCTCGCGATGGCCGGCAACGGCGACGGCAACAACCTCGCCGCGCATCCGTTCGACAACGACAACATCGACGATTCGTTCTACATCAACAACGCGGTGAAGTACACGAGCCCGACGATCGCCGGTTTCCAGTTCGGCGGCGTGTACGGTTTCAGCAACCAGCCCGGCTTCTCGGACAACCGCGCATACAGCGCCGGCGTGTCGTACGCGAACGGCCCGATCAGTCTCGGTGCCGCGTACCTGCAGCTCAATGGCGGCGGCTTGACGGGCGGCGGCGCGCTGTCGACCAACGACAATGCGAACTTTCCGGCGGCGCGCCAGCGCGTGATGGGCGCAGGCGGCAGCTACGCGTTCGATCGGCTGACGGTCGGCGCACTGTGGACCCACTCGATGTTCGACGACACGGCCGCGTCGTCGCTGCCGGGCGCACTGAATTCGCTGCGCTTCGACAACTACGAGATCAACGCCCGCTACGCGCTCGATTCGGCGGTGTCGTTCGCCGGCGCCTATACGTTCACCGACGGCCGCTTTGACGACGCGGCCGGCAGCCATCGGCCGAAGTGGCATCAGGTCTCGCTGATGGCCGATTACGCGCTGAGCAAGCGCACCGACGTGTACGCGGAGGCCGTGTACCAGCACCAGACCGGCGTGTCGTCGGGCGAGACGCTCGGGTTCGCGAACGTCAACGGGCTCGCGGCCTCGTCGACGAACACGCAGGTCGTTGGGACGGTCGGCATGCGGCATCGGTTCTGACCGCCCCGCCCGGATGCCGCTCGCGCATCCGGGGACCCCGCCTGGCCGGCGCGCGGCTCTGTGCAATCCCGCATGGACGCGCGCCGCATGAAAAGGGATCATTCAGGGAATCCGGGCCGGCGCGTCCGGGAAACCGGTACACTCGGCGCCGGGCACGCGCCGGACCGGTATTCGGCGGCAAGCGGCCGCCGACTCAGGAACAGCGATCCCATGACCACACCGATCTATCAGGAAATCAAGGATTTCATCCTGGCGCGCATCCACGCCGGCGAATGGGCGGAAGGCGACCAGGTGCCGTCGGAGAACGAACTCGCGCGCGAATTCAACGTCGCGCGCATGACCGTCAACCGTGCGCTGCGCGAGCTGACGGCCGAACAGGTGCTGACGCGCACGCGCGGCTCGGGCACCTACGTCGCATCGCCGAAATACGAGTCGACGCTGGTCGCGATCCGCAGCATCTCGGACGAAGTCGCCGCGCGCGGCCACGGCTATCGCGCGCAGGTACTGCAGGTGGGCGCGGCGGTCGCGGACACGAAGCTCGCCGACGAGCTGCAGCTCGACACCGGCAGCCCGATCTTCCATTCGCGCGTGCTGCACTTCGAGAACGCGACGCCGGTGCAGCTCGAGGAGCGCTGGGTCAATCCGGCCTGCGCGCCCGAATACGCGCTGCAGGACTTCACGACGACGACGCCGAACCAGTACCTGACGCGCGTCGCGCCGCTGCAGCGCGTCGAATACCGGATCGAAGCCGCGATGCCCGACGCGGAAACGCGCCGCCTGCTGACGATGGACGAACGCGAGCCGTGCCTGATGCTGCACCGGCGCACGTGGTCGCAAGGCCTGGTCGCGTCGGCGGTCAATCTGTGGCACCCGGGCAGCCGCTACCGGTTCACCGGGCATTTCTGACGCGGGCGGCCACGCGCGGCGTGATCGCCACGCGTCGTCCCGATGCGCTCGAACGCCTCAACACGTGCGCCTGCCTGCCCCCCACCGCTCGATCCCGGCGACCGCCCGCCGCACACCGTTCTCTGCCGCGATGCGCCCGCCCAGTTCGGCCGCGCGCGCCGTCACGTCGTCGCGCGCCGCGAACGCGATGCCGCGCGCAAGGTCGGCGGCGCGCATCCGCTTGCCGGCCACCGGCGCACCGGCGACACCGAGCCGCTGAAGCCGGTTCGCCCAGAAGAACTGGTCGCCCGCGAACGGCATGACGACCGACGGCACGCCCGCGCGCGCCGCCGAGTGCGTGGTGCCCGATCCGCCGTGATGAATCACCATCGACGTTCGCGGGAACAGCCAGCGATGCGGCGTTTCGCCGACGACGAACACGTGGGCCGGTAGCATCGTCGCGTTGATCCCGCTCCATCCCGGATAGAACAGCGCGCGGCGGCCGTCGAGCGCCGTCGTCAGCGCATCGACCAGCGACGGGCGATCGAATCCCGCCATGCTGCCGAATCCGACATAGACCGGCGGCTCGCCTGCATCGAGAAACGCGGCGAGCGCGGGCGGCGGCGTCCATGCGGGATCGTCGGCGCTCCATTGACCGCACGCGCACGCATTGTCCGGCCAGTCGACGGGACCGGACAGCAGCGCCGGCGACACGCCGTACAGCATCGGATGGTCGGTCCACACGCGCTTGCGCGGCGGCAATCCGCACACGCTCGCGCGCGCCGCGTTCGTCGCACGCCGGAATGCCTGCCACAACAGCGCGTTCACGAATTTGTGGCTCGCACGGTTGAGCCAGCGCGGCACCTTGTCGGGCTGAAGGAACGGCGACGCGAACTCAGCCGTCGGCGTGATCGGAATAAGGCCCGCACCGATCGCGGGAATGCCGCGATACTCGGCGACCGACAGGCCGACGAACGCCGCGAGCCCCGACACGACGATCGCATCGCATCCGGCCGACGCATCGGCGACTTCGCGCATCCACGCGGCAGTGTTCGCGTTCGCGATCGCCGCGAGCGCCTTCGACGTGTCGTTGAAACCACCGCG
The DNA here is from genome assembly GCF_053427715.1 of Burkholderia sp. MR1-5-21. Lineage (NCBI taxonomy): Bacteria > Pseudomonadati > Pseudomonadota > Betaproteobacteria > Burkholderiales > Burkholderiaceae > Burkholderia > Burkholderia sp. MR1-5-21. Next base: position 102,586 of record NZ_JBSAXD010000025.1, on the reverse strand, counting down.
CCCCTTTACAGCGACCGACAGTGCTTCGCCCGGCGCGAGCGCGCGGCGGATGTCGCCCGACAACGCGGCCGACGGCACGCCGAGCGCGGCGGCCGAGCCGAGCGTCGCGGCGTCGGCCAGCAGCCGCACGTCGTGGCCGGCGTCGATCAGCGCGCGGCCCAGCGCCGCGAGCGGACGCGTATCGCCTTCGGTGCCGTACGTGACGAGGACGAGCTTCATGCTTGACTCCCTGCGCAGCGTTGCGGATTGGCATCACAAAAATGCACGTCGTATACTAATGCAATTCGTACACTTTCTGTAAAGACCCTCGCCATGGAACCCACCGCCGACGATCCGGGCCGCCGCGCGCGCAAGCGCATCCAGATGCTGTCTCATCTCGCCGAAACCGCCGCGCGCCTGTTCGACGCGCATGGCTACGACTCGGTCACGATGGAGCAGATCGCCGCGGAAGCGGACGTCGCGAAGCGCACGCTGTACAACCACTTTCCGACGAAGGAAGCGGTGCTCGCGCACTGGCTCGAAGGCGAACTGGCCCGCGATCTCGCGCACCTGCAACGCGATGTCGCGAGGCGCAAGACTTTCGCATCGAGGATCGCGTGCGTGCTCGACGCGTCGGCCGCGTGGTGCGAGCAGCATCCGGTGTATCTGCTCGCTTATCTGCGGCATCGGTTCCTGAGCATCGGCGTGACGGAGCCGGCGGGCGGAAGCGCGAATAGAAGCGCGAATGGAAGCGACATCGCGCTCGTATGGCAGCAGTTGATCGCCGCCGGACAGCAGTCAGGGGAACTGAACCGCTCATTGCCGGCCGACCAGCTCGCGACATGGTTCCATCACCTGTATCTCGCGGCGATGCTGCGCTGGCTGAACGTGCCGGGGCTGTCGCTCAAGCGCGAATTTCACGCGGTCGCCAGGCTGTTCGTCGAAGGAGCGGAAGCGAAAGCGTCGCCGGGAAGCGCACGACGCACGTAGTCGACGGGCGACATGCGGCACCGCCGATGTACGCCAACCGTAAGCAACCGTATCCGCTTCGACACAGCGCTCATGCGAAATTGTCCGCGCAGCAGTATGCTGGTGACGTACGGCTGCGCACCATGCTCAGGGCAAACCCTCGGATGCGCACGTTGTCGCGCCGCCGTTGCAATCGCAACCCTGCTTGCAAGGAGGAATTCGTGATGGCTACCACGCATCATTTCCACCTCGAACTGCGGCACGCCAGCGCGCCCACGTATTTCATCAGCTACCTGTTTCCCGCATTGCTGTTCGTCTACGAACTGCTGCGCGTCGGCCAGTGGATCCGCGATCACGGGATGCACTTCGCCGGCTTCAAGGAGATGGGCTACGAGTATCTGTTGATGCTGCTGTTCGTCGGCGTGCAGATCATCGTCGAAGCGCTCTTCCTTCTAGGCGCGGCGATGCGCAAGGATCGCGACTTCGAGCATCGGCTGCCGAACGTGATCCTCGGCATCGGCTGCTCGATCGCGTTGCTCGCGATCGATCTCGCGATTCAGCTCGCGTTCTGATCGCGCGTCCCTCGCCGCCGCGACGGACGCTCAAGCGCCCGAGCGGTGCAGGAATTCGCTGACTGTCGCGAGCACATCGGCCGTCCGCTCGCGGTGCGGCACGTGCCCGCATTCCTTCATCATCACGACCGACGACGGCCCGGCGACCCGCGACGCGATGCGGTCCGGGTGCGCAGACGAGCCGTATTCGTCCTGCGATCCGTGGATCGACAGCGTCGGACAGCGCACGTTCGACAGCATGTCGTCCAGGCTCCAGTCGCGAAACGCGTCCGACAGCCACGTACCGACCCACGCGCGCAGCACCCATTCCGCCTTGTCGCCGTGATACCGCGCGAGACGCTCGAGCTGGCCGGGCTCGGCGAACTGCCGTTCGGCCTCGCGAATGCCTGCCAGCGTGCGATCCTCGACGAACGCCTGCGCCGCGATCGTCACGACCGCGCGGCATCGATCGGGATGCGCGGCCGCGCACCCCACCGCCATCCCGCCGCCGATGCTGTGGCCGAACGCGACAAACGTCTCGATGCCGAGTTGCTCGCGCAGCGCGTTGAACGCATGGTCCGCCTCGTCGCGCACGAACGACGGCGAGAGCTGCCCCGGATGCGGATCCGACTGGCCGAAGCCGAGCCGGTCGTAGGCAAACACGTCGCGGCGCGTCGCGCGCGCCAGCTGCTCCGGAAAATCGCGCCACAGCGCGACACTGCCGAGCGAATCGTGCAGCAGCACGATCGGGCACGCGGCCGCATCGGGTGCAGGCGCACCGCGCCAGCGTTTCGCGAACAGACGCCCTTGCGGCGTCTCGATCCAGGTCTCCTCGGTCACGATATCGGTCATGTCGGTGTGTCGGATGTTTGAAAGCGGCCGGACACACGCGGTCCGGCAAGTTGGCGGCCATGTTGGCGCGGCGACGCGCAACCCGTCAAGCATGCGCGCTGACGCTTACCCGCGCCTGACGCATGTCGGGTCTCGCCGGAACCGTCGCCTTCGTGCACGGCCCGCTACGATGTCGCGCTAAGTCGCCGCGCCGCGGCTCACTCCTGCTGCGGCGGCAGATACTCCATCTTCGCTTCGTCGTAAAGCCGGTAGATCAGCGCCTGCATCGCGCGAATGTCTTCCGATTCGTCAAGCATGCGCATGCTCATGATGATCGGCGACACGAGGTTCGGATCGTCGAGCGCCTTGTAGCTGATGTCGTCGCGTTTCAGTCCGTACACGCTGTGCGGCACGACCGCGATACCCTCGCCCATCGCCACGAGGCCGAGCGCGATCTGCAGCTCGCGGGTCTCGTAGATGCGCCGCGGTTTCAGCGCGCGATCATGGAACACGGCCAGCACCTGGTCCGCGTAGCTCGGCCGGGGCGCCTTCGGAAAGATGATCAGCGTATCGTTGACGAGGTCGTGCAGCGACAGCACCTCCTTCGCGCTATCGAGCGGATGGCCGAGCGGCAGCGCGACGATCATGCGCTCCTCGCGCAGCACGACGCGCCGCACACTCGGATCCTCGTGACGGATGCGGCCGAACCCGACATCGATCCGCCCCTCCTTCAGCGCCTTGATCTGGTCCATCGTCGACATCTCGTGCAGGCTCAGCTCGACGGCCGGGTATTCGTCGCGAAAGCGCCGGATGATCTTCGGCAGCATCCCGTACAGCGTCGAGCCGACAAATCCGATCGACATGCTCCGTTCGATCTTGCCGATCCGTTTTGTCATCGACTCCAGCTCGGCCGTCTGCGCGAGCAGCTGCACCGCGTGCGAATAGAAAAATCGCCCCGCATCGGTCAGCTTCAGCGGCCGCGCGTTGCGCTCGAACAGCTGCACGCCGAGCGTCTCCTCGAGCTGCTGGATCTGGCGGCTCAGCGGCGGCTGCGCGATATGCAGCCGCTCCGCGGCGCGCGTGAAGTTGCGCTCCTCGGCGACCGCGACGAAGTAACGAAGGTGCCGCAACTCCATTTCAATACCTCGTGGATATGAAACTGATACTAAATCAGTGTTGGACGGTGCATTTCACGCACATCTATCCTTCAACTGCCAGCTCGGAACCCCACAACTATACCCCCAGGGCATCAATGTCCCAAACGGTCCGAACCGGCGCAGGTCAGAGGAAACGCGCGAATCCCGCCGGATCGCAGCCCACCAGAGCCAGGAGAAGACAATGACCCACAGTGACATCGAAGCCCTCGTCGAAGGGTTCATCGTCGGCGCCGCGCAAGGCGAAGCCGATCCCCGCATCCGGCAGGTCGTCGTGCGCCTGACCGCCGACCTGTTCAAGGCGATCGAGGATCTCGACCTGACGCCGTCCGAGGTCTGGAAGGGCATCGAATACCTGTCCGAAGCGGGCGCGACGCACGAGCTCGGCCTGCTCGCCGCGGGCCTCGGTCTCGAACGCTTCCTCGATATCCGGATGGACGAAGCCGAAGCGAACGCAGGTCTGACGGGCGGCACGCCGCGCACGATCGAAGGCCCGCTGTACGTGGCCGGCGCGCCGGCATCGATCGGCTTCGCGCGCCTCGACGACGGCAAGGACGAAGCCGACGGCGACGTGCTGTTCATGCAGGGCACCGTGTACGGCGACAACGGCGCGCCGCTCGCGGGCGCGAAGGTCGAGGTCTGGCACGCGAACCTGCAGGGCAACTACTCGTTCTTCGACAAGACACAAAGCGCGTTCAACCTGCGCCGCACGATCGTCACCGACGCGCACGGCCGCTACCAGTTCCGCAGCATCGTGCCGGTCGGCTACGGCTGCCCGCCCGACGGCACCACGCAGCGCCTGCTCGACAAGCTCGGCCGCCACGGCCGCCGCCCCGCGCACATCCACTTCTTCGTGTCCGCGCCGGGCCATCGCAAGCTGACCACGCAGATCAACATCGACGGCGACGCGTACCTGTGGGACGACTTCGCGTTCGCGAGCCGCGAAGGGCTCGTGCCGGCGATCGAGCGCGTGAGCGCCCCCGCGGATCTCGAACGCCACAGCGTCGACCGGCCGTTCGCGTCGATCGATTTCGATTTCCGGCTGCACGGCGAGCAAGCGGCCGCACCGGACGCCGAAGTGACGCGTATCCGCGCGGCCGCCTGATTCGATTCAACGGCGCATGACGGACTGCACGGGACTGCACGCGCCACCCCCGCCACTTTGCATGAGACCCCGAGCACGCGCCGAAACGCCGGCTTGGGTTGGCCGCTGAACACGCGACCGGAGCACGTGCCGGAGCACGAGCACCGGCCGGCCGCGAAGCATGGGATCGGCGTTGGCGCCAACGCGCTGATTCCGATCGACCAAGGAGACACCCGATGATCCCGATCTACCCCGACCGCGCACCCGCCGTGCGCTCGCTCGACGACTTCCTCATCGAGGACAAGGCCAGCGGCGACTACCGCCTGCACCGCAGCGCGTTCACCGACGAAGCGCTGTTCGAGCTGGAGATGAAGCACATCTTCGAAGGCAACTGGATCTACCTCGCGCACGAGAGCCAGATTCCGAACGTCAACGATTACTACACGACGTACATGGGCCGCCAGCCCGTGTTCATCGCGCGCAACCGCCAGGGCGAGCTGAACGCGTTCGTCAATGCGTGCACGCACCGCGGCGCGATGCTGTGCCGCCACAAGCGCGGCAACAAGGCGACCTACACGTGCCCGTTCCACGGCTGGACCTTCAACAACAGCGGCAAGCTGCTGAAGGTGAAGGACCCGGAAGGTGCCGGCTATCCGGAATGCTTCAACAAGGAAGGCTCGCACGACCTGAAGAAGGTCGCGCGCTTCGAGAGCTATCGCGGCTTCCTGTTCGGCAGCCTGAATCCCGACGTGCCGCCGTTGAAGGAGCACCTCGGCGAAGCGGCGCGCATCATCGACATGATCGTCGATCAGTCATCCGAAGGACTCGAAGTGCTGCGCGGCGCATCGACGTACACGTATGAAGGCAACTGGAAGCTGACCGCCGAGAACGGCGCGGACGGCTATCACGTGTCGGCCGTGCACTGGAACTACGCGGCGACGACGAACCACCGCAAGGAGCAGAACGCGCGCGAGGACAAGATCCGCGCGATGGACGCCGGCAGCTGGGGCCGCCAGGGCGGCGGCTTCTACGCGTTCGAACGCGGCCACATGCTGCTTTGGACGCGCTGGTCGAACCCGGAGGACCGCCCGAACTTCAGCCGCCGCGACGAATTCGCGGAACGCTGCGGCAGCGCGAATGCGGACTGGATGATCCAGAACTCGCGGAACCTGTGCCTGTATCCGAACGTGTACCTGATGGACCAGTTCGGCTCGCAGATCCGCGTGCTGCGTCCGCTGTCGGTGAACCGCACCGAAGTGACGATCTACTGCATCGCGCCGAAGGGCGAGGACGCCGACGCGCGCGCACGCCGCATCCGCCAGTACGAAGACTTCTTCAACGTGAGCGGGATGGCGACGCCCGACGATCTCGAGGAATTCCGCGCGTGCCAGCAGGGCTATGCGGGGATCTCGGTCGCATGGAACGACATGTGCCGCGGCTCGACGCACTGGATCGACGGCCCGGACGACGCCGCGCGCACGATCGGCCTGAACCCGGTGATGAGCGGCGTGAAGACGGAAGACGAAGGGCTCTATACGGTGCAGCACCGCTACTGGGCCGACACGATGAAAAAGGCCATCGAAGCCGAACGGAGCCAAGCATGAACACGATTTCGATCGCCGACATCCAGGCGTTCCTGTACCGCGAAAGCCGCCTGCTCGACGACGAGCATTGGGACGAATGGCTCGCCTGCTACCACCCGGACGCGCAGTTCTGGATGCCGTCGTGGGACGACGACGACACGCTCGTCAGCGATCCGCAGCGCGAGATCTCGCTGATCTTCTATCCGAACCGGCAAGGCCTCGAGGATCGCGTGTTCCGCATCAAGACCGAGCGCTCGAGCGCGACGATGCCGGACACGCGCACGAGCCACAACATCGCGAACGTCGAGCTGGAGAAGCACGAGGACGGCGTGTGCACGGTGCGCTTCAACTGGCACACGCTGAGCTTCCGCTACAAGACCGTGTCGACCTATTTCGGCATGTCGCGTTACGTGATCGATTTCAACGGCGATGCGCCGCAGATCCTGAACAAGTACGTCGTACTGAAGAACGACTACATCAATCAGGTGATCGACGTCTATCACATCTAGTTTCGACAGGTTCCGTCCAGAGGTTGAGGAGACGATCATGGAACACACCATCGCACTGCAATTCGAAGACGGCGTCACGCGCTTCATCGCGTGCCGGGACGGCGAGAAGCTGTCCGACGCCGCCTACCGCCAGCAGATCAACATCCCGCTCGACTGCCGCGACGGCGCATGCGGCACCTGCCGCTGCCATTGCGAGTCGGGCGACTACGAGCTGCCCGAATCGAGCTACATCGAGGACGCGCTGACCGCCGATGAAGCCGCACAGGGCATGGTGCTCGCGTGCCAGACGCGCCCGCGCGGCGACTGCGTGATCCGCGTGCCGGCGTCGTCGACCGCGTGCAAGACCGGCGCCGCGCGCCATGAAGGCACGCTCGCGGCGGTCGAGAAGCTGTCGGATTCGACGATCCATTTCTCGATCGACCTCGACACGCCCGACCAGCTCGGCTTCCTCGCCGGGCAGTACGTGAACGTCGAGATCCCCGGCACGGCGTCGACGCGCTCGTATTCGTTCAGCTCGCAGCCGGGCACGCCGCGCGTGTCGTTCATCGTGCGCAACGTGCCGGGCGGCAAGATGAGCGGCTATCTCGCGCAGGATGCCGCGCCCGGCCAGCGGATCGCGTTTTCGGGGCCGCACGGCAGCTTCTACCTGCGCGACGCCGCGCGGCCCGCGCTGTTCCTCGCGGGCGGAACCGGCATTGCGCCGTTCCTGTCGATGCTCGACGTGTGCGCGGTGCGCACGAACGGCCATCGCGATGGCGCACCACCCGTGCGCATGGTGTACGGCGTGACGAACGACGCCGATCTCGTCGCGCTCCCGCAGCTCGACGACGTCACGCGCCGCCTGCCGGGCTTCGAATACCGGACCTGCGTCGCCGATGCCGGCAGCGCGCATCCGCGCAAGGGCTATGTGACCGCGCACGTCGATCCGGCCTGGCTCAACGATGGCGACGTCGACATCTACCTGTGCGGCCCCGTGCCGATGGTCGATGCGGTGCAGGCGTGGCTGCGCGAATGCGGCGTCACGCCGGCCAACCTGTACTTCGAAAAATTCTCGTCGAGCAACGCCGCATGAACACGCCCCATCCGAACCGCTTCGCGGACAAGGTCGTCGTCGTCACTGGCGCCGGACAAGGGATCGGCCGCGGCGTCGCGCTGCGCGCCGCGCAGGAAGGCGCGACGCTCGTGCTCGTCGACCGCGCGCCGACGGTGGGCGACGTCGTCGCCGACATCGAACAGGAAGGTGGCCGTGCGATCGCGGTGCTCACCGACCTGGAAACGGCCGACGGCGCCGCGCAGATGGCGCAGGCCGCGCACGACGCATTCGGCCGGATCGACGTGCTGATCAACAACGTCGGCGGCACGATCTGGGCGAAGCCGTTCGACGCGTACGAGCCCCGCCAGATCGAGGCCGAGATCCGCCGCTCGCTGTTCCCGACGCTGTGGTGCTGCCACGCGGTGCTGCCGGGGATGATCGAACGCCGGCGCGGCGCGATCGTCAACGTGTCGTCGATCGCGACGCGCAGCATCCACCGGATTCCGTACGCGGCCGCGAAAGGCGGCGTCAATGCGCTGACCGCGAGCCTCGCGTTCGAGCAGGCGCATCACGGGATCCGCGTGAACGCGGTCGCGACGGGCGGCACCGAAGCGCCGCCGCGCATCGTGCCGCGCAACAGCGAGCCCCAGAGCGAGCAGGAAGCGCACTGGTATCAGGCGATCGTCGACCAGACGGTCGCGTCGAGCCCGATGCAGCGCTACGGCACGATCGACGAGCAGGTCGGTGCGATCCTGTTCCTCGCGTCGGACGAGGCGTCGTATGTCACGGGGTCGGTGCTGCCGGTCGGCGGCGGGGATCAGGGCTGATCCGAACACCGTGCAGGCCGAGCATGCCGCGCCGGGCGGGCGGCATCGACCGGCGGCGGGCATCGCTGCCCGCCCGCCGATCCGGGGGCGGTGCGGCCGCGCGGCGGGCGCGCGGCCATCCGGCATCACTTCAGGCGGCTGCCCTGCTGCTGCGCATCCTGCGTATCGCCGGCCGAATACTTCAGGCCGCTGATCGCTTCCATCGCCACGCCCGAATCCTCGAGCGACGGCACGACGCGGCCGACGATCACGCCGAGCGACACCGACGTGCGCACGTACTTCGTCTCGCCGGCATCCAGCGCGAACGAGACCGTCTTTTCCGTTTCGGTCGCGGTCGACACCGTGTACTGGCCGGCCGGCTCATCCACGTAGAAGAAACCGCCCGGCTTCGACTGGCCGACGACGTTGCCGTTCAGCTTGATCTGCGGCTGCAGCCCCGCACCGAACACGGAACCGGAACGGAAGAAGTAGATCCGGCCGTGGTCCGACGCCAGCGTCGGAATCGACGAAGCCATTTCCTTGTATTGCGGCCCCGACGCGCAACCGCTCGCGAGCAACGCGACGCTGCCGGCCAGCAGCAACGAACGGCACATTTTGATCATTGAAGGTCTCCCAGTTGAAGTGGCATGGGTGGATCGAGCGGGGAGAAATGCGTCTCTCCGGGCAGGTAGAAGCCAACGAGCGCGTCGCCGCTCAGCACCAGATAGGCCTCGTGCACCTGGCGCCCCTCGATGGCGAACACCGTGTTTACGGCGCGATACACGCGACCTTGACGGACCGACCCGACGTCACGCCACTGCGAGCCCGCCGCGATCCGGCGTGTGTAGCCGGACGACAGCCGCACCGTCGCTTCCTGCTTCACGACCCTGATCGCCGGGGCGGTTGCCGATGCAACGAGATGCGCGTCCTGCACCGGTATCGCCGGTGCGCATCCCGCGAGCGCAAGTCCGAGCGCGCCGCCTGCCGCGATCCCGAGCCACGCGCGTCGCGCCGCCCGCCGCTTGTTGTTGTTCATTTCGATTCTCCGCTGTCGTGATTCGCGGGATGTCGGCAGAATCGGCGCGGACTTGAACGTCGGCCGCTGCTGCCGGCCGCCCACGAAAAAAAAACGGGAAGCGGCCGGCTTCCCGTTTCGTCGCCCGCGAGCGTCGCCGCGGCCTTACGCCTCGGTCGCGAACAGCGCGTCGCGCTGGTCGGCGCGCAGCGTGTCGAGCGGCACGCTCGACTGCTGATAGCAGATCATCGCGCCGTAGAGTTCGGCGAGACAGTCGCTGCCGGCATCGAGCGCGTAGCCGTCCTCGCCGTTTGGCGCCGGCGGGTACACTTCGCGCCACGCGTTGATCGCGGCTTCGATTCGCACGATGGAGACGGGCTCGGCCGTCCGCTCGGCTGGTGATGCGCTCATGAATTCCTCTCGGTTGCGCGCCCCGCGCGCCGTGCCGGTCCCGACGGGGCGATTGAAACACCGGGCGCCGGCCGGCCGATGCGCCGCGCGCGTCGGTGGCCGGTCCGGCCGGTGCCGGCGCCGTCGGCGCCGACCGGCGCGCAGCCCGGATGGGTCGGGAAATATAACCGGCTTTGACCCCGTGCCGAAAGGGTCCCGCGAAAAAAAACGGGAAGCGCGACGCTTCCCGTTTCATCGTTCGTGTGCGGCGCGCGTCGCGCCGCGCGCCGAGCCGCGCTATGCGACGGTTTCCGGCGTCTGCACGGACTGCGGCTGCCGGCCGCGCTGCGCGTCCCGGCTCGCGGCCAGCCACGGCGCGATCTCCATCTCGTCGTAGCGGACGAAGCGGCACTTCTTCACGAGCCGGTAGCCGGCCCACACCACGAGGAACAGCGGAATGCCGACGTAGGTCGCGAGCACGCCGATCCAGTCGATCTTGTTCGCGAGGAACGCCTGATAGTCCTGGCCGAGCGCGATCACGACGCACAGCACGAACGCGAACAGCGGACCGAACGGGAACCACTTCGACTGGTACGGCAGCTGATCGAGCGAATAGCCCTGCGCGACGTAGCCCTTGCGGAACCGGTAATGGCTGACCGCGATGCCGAGCCATGCGATGAAACCCGTCATCCCGGACGTGTTCAGCAGCCACAGGTAGACCGTCTTGTCGCCGTACAGCGAGCTCAGGAAGCACAGCGCGCCGACGGCCGTCGTTGCGTACAGCGCATTGCGCGGCACGCCGCCCGGTGACAGCTTCGCGAACAGCTTCGGCGCGCGGCCTTCGGTCGCGAGGTTGTACAGCATCCGCGTCGACGCGTACATGCCCGAGTTGCCGGCCGACAGCACGGCGGTCAGGATCACCGCGTTCATCACGCCGGCTGCGAACGCGAGGCCCGCGTGGCGGAACACGAGCGTGAACGGGCTCACGCCGATGTCGGTCACGTCGCTCTTCAGCAGGTTCGGGTCGGTATACGGAATCAGCACGCCGATCACGAAGATCGCGAGCACGTAGAACAGCAGGATCCGCCAGAACACCTGGCGCACCGCGCGCGGGATCGTCGTGCGCGGGTTTTCCGATTCGCCGGCCGCGACGCCGATCAGCTCGGTGCCCTGGAACGAGAAACCCGCGATCATCGCGACGCCCATCAGCGCCGGCAGGCCGCCCGCGAACGGCGCGTCGCCGATCGTCAGGTTGCCCCAGCCGTGATTCGGTGCGCCCTTCAGAATGCCGAAGATCATCAGCAGGCCGACGCCGATGAACGCGACCACGGTGACGACCTTGATCAGCGCGAACCAGTACTCGGCTTCGCCGAACCCGCGCACGGTGAGCGCGTTGAGCAGGAACATCACGCCGAGGAACGCGGCGCTCCACCAGACCCCCGGCACGTCCGGGAACCAGTAGTGCATCACGAGCTGCGCGGCGACCAGCTCGACCGCGATCGTCACCGCCCAGTTGTACCAGTAGTTCCAGCCGAGCGCGAAGCCGAAGCCCTCGTCCACGTATTTCGCGCCGTAGGTCGCGAACGAGCCGGACACCGGCATGAACGCGGCCATCTCGCCGAGGCTCGTCATCAGGAAATAAACCATCAGGCCGATCAGCATGTAGGCGACCATCGCGCCGCCGGGGCCGGCCTGCGAGATCGACGCGCCGGACGCGACGAACAGGCCGGTGCCGATCGAGCCGCCGATCGCGATCATCGTCAGGTGGCGCGCCTTCAGCGCGCGGTGGAGCTTGGGTGGGTTGGCGGACGAACCGGGCCGGTCGGAATTCGGAAGTGCGGACATAAAACGAGACGAACGTTGAGCAGGCAGGCGGCACAGGGAGCCGGCGGCCGCGCGAAATCGGGGCGCGATGCAAGCCCCGACCTGCATTCGAGGCGGCTCCGGGCACGTTGCGCGCCGGGCGCCTGCGGCGAAGCGCGGATTCTACCTGATTCGACCGGATGACAGGGCGCGCAAAACCATCCGGCGCGGCACGCAGGCTGTGCAGAATCAATGGGTTGGATGGGCCGGTGCGCGCTTCGGGCGGTTTCGGCCCGATTGCGGTAGGCGCGGCGGCGCGCGCGTTAAATCGCGGTTTTCAACATGCTGCGCCATTCACCGGACCCCGGCCATCCTGTCGGGAACCGCCGAAAGCCGCCCCAAAGCCGCTAAATCGGTAAAATCGACCAAACTCCCCGCTATTAATCAGACAAAATGAAACGACTCACAAGATTGATTCAAATCAAATCGCACCCACACGACTTGTAACGATACGTAACAAACCGAATCCGGTTTAAATCCGCAACGTCTTTGGCAAAACAGTCAGACGGTTAAAATTCGCGAGATAATACGTATTATCTTGAAATAATTGCCGGGCGGAACCGTCAACAGGCACGTATTTCCGCCATTCCCCACCCCATCAGGATGAAGCAATTCCCGCTGCTGGATGCGTTGCGCCGCTCTATTTCGTCGACGGTCGTGCGGATTCTGTCGCCGAGCGGCGTCATCGTCACGGGCTTTCTGCTGGTGCTGTTCAGCTGGAGTATGTGCGCGTCGGTTTTAATCGAGGCCCGTCGCGACGCTTACAGCCGCGCCGTCGAAAATGCCCGCAACCTGATGCTGCTGATCGAGCGCGACATCGCCCGGAATATCGAGCTGTACGATTTGTCGCTGCAAAACGTCGTCGATGGCGTCAACGATCCGGACATCATGGGCCTGCCGCGGCGCCTGCAGCACCGGATGCTGTTCGACCGCGCGGCGAGCGGCGCCTATCTCGGTTCGATATTCGTGATGGACGCCCACGGCAATATCGTGATCGATTCCCGCGCCGAGCCCGCGCGGCGCGGCAATTTCGCCGACCGCGACTATTTCGCCGCGCAACGCGACGGTCATGCGCACGGCCTCTTCATCAGCCGGCCGTATGCGTCCCGGCTGCGCAACGGCGCGCTGACGATCGCGCTCAGCCGCCGGATCAACCGGCCGGACGGCTCGTTCGGCGGCATCGTCGTCGGCACGCTGAGCATCGACTACTTCCGCGCGCTGCTCGACGGCATCGCGGTCGGCAAGCACGGCACGGCGTCGATCGTCGAGGACAACGGCGCGCTCGTGTGCCGCCAGCCGTACAACCCGGCCCTCGTCGGCCTCGACCTCCACAACGCGCCGATGTTCATCCAGGCGATGACGCAGCACGAAGGCGTGCTGACAGGCGCGGCCTCGATCGACGGCGTGCGCCGCATCTTCGTCTTCCGGCACCTCACCGGCATGCCGCTGATCGTCAACGTCGCGCCCGCCGAAAGCGACGTCTATGCGTCGTGGCGCGACCGCGCGATCTGGGTGGCCGTGCTGGGCGGCGTGTTCAGCGTGTTCATCGCCAGCGGCTCGCTGCTGCTGTCGCGCGAACTGAGGCGCCGGCAGGTCGCCGAATCGAAGCTGTACCGTCTCGCGCACACCGATGCGCTGACGGGCCTCGACAACCGCGGCACGTTCGACGCGGTGCTCGCGAAGGAGGCCCGGCGCGCGAGCCGCGGCGGCCGGCCGCTGTCGGTGCTGTTCGTCGACGTCGATCACTTCAAGGCCTTCAACGACTACTACGGCCACCAGGCAGGCGACGACGTGCTGCGCGAAGTCGCGCAATGCGCATCGCGCTGCCTGCGCCGCCAGGCCGATCACGTCGCGCGCTACGGCGGCGAGGAATTTGTCGTCACGCTGCCCGACACCGACGCGCGCGGCGCGGCGATCGTGGCCGAGGCGATCCGGCGGGCGATCGCCGGGCTTGGCGTCGAGCACGTGAAGAGCCCGTACGGGTGCGTGACGGCCAGCATCGGCGTCGCGACCACCGCGGACGATCGCACGATCAGCGCCGAAACACTGCTGAAGCTCGCCGACGAGGCGCTTTATCGCGCGAAATCCGGCGGGCGCAACCGCGTGTGCGAGGCCGGGCAGTGCCGCGAGGAAGCGTGAGCGCGCAACGGGATGACGGCCGGGGCCCTTCCCGCATCTCCCGCATCTCCCGCATCTCCCGCACCTTCCGCACCTTCCGCACCCTCCGCACCCTCCGCACCTCCCGCACCTCCCGCACCTCCCGCACCTCCCGCACCTCCCGCATCTCCCGCATCTCCCGCATCTCCCGCACCTTCACGCACCTTCCCGCCCCCTGCCGGTCGCTGAATACCGCCGCGCCAACGTGGACAGCCCGTGCACGTTCGGCTAGCGTTACGTCTGATCGCAGCCGCGATGCGCCGCCGGCCGAACCGCCGCCGACACGTTTCCCCGTCACTCGCTTTCCGTCATGACCGCCTCGCTCCACACCCGGCTGCCGACCGTCGTCCGTAGCGCGCTGCGCCCGCTGCTCGACCCTTATCGCCGCTACCGTCACGCGAAACTGATCCACGCGGCGCGCGTCGCGCTCGCGATCCTCGTGTCGATCGGCCTGTCGACCGGCCTGCGGATGCCGCACGGCGAATGGTCGACGATCACCGTGCTGATCGTCGTCGGCGGTCTCCAGCACCACGGCAATATCCGCAAGAAGGCGGCCGAGCGCGCGCTCGGCACGTCGATCGGCGCGCTCGCCGGCCTGCTGCTGATCCTGCTGTACTCGGCCGTGCATGCGCCGCTCGCGATCTACGTCGTGATGGCGGTCGCCTGCGGCGTGTGCGCCTATCACGCGATCGGCAAGGCCGGCTACATCGCGCTGCTGTCGGCGATCACGATGGTGATCGTCGCCGGGCACGGCGACAACGAGATCGTCGACGGCCTGTGGCGCGCGGTGAACGTGCTGACCGGCATCGCGATCGCGCTGGCGTTCTCGTTCGCGCTGCCGCTCTACGCGACCTATTCGTGGCGCTACAGGCTCGCCGACGCGCTGCGCGCGTGCGCCGGCGTGCATGCGCGGATCGCGGGCGACCGGCATGTCAGCGACGAGACGCACCTGAAGGACATGGCCGCGCTGAGCGCGCTGCTCGTGCAATTGCGTTCGCTGATGCCGTCCGTCTCGAAGGAATGCGAGATCTCGATGCCGCAGCTCGAGGCGATCCAGCGCAACCTGCGCCTGTGCATCAGCTACCTCGAGATTCTCGCGAGCGTGCTGCCGGCGCGCGACGACACGGCTGCCCGCGAGTACCTGCGCGTCGCGATGAAGGCGACGAACCGGAACATCCGCGACACGCTCGTCGGCGCGAGCCGCGCACTCAAGTTCGGCACGCCGGGCCGGCTCGGCGGGGCGCGGCGTCGCCCGGCGGCGCCGCTGGACGCGCCGCCGCCGCAGTTGTCGGGCTATGTGTCGATTTCGGTGAAGCTGGCCGGCGAGGTGGATCAACTGCGCGAGCGGCTGCTTGATACCGCGCGGTCGTGGAATATCTGAGTGTCGGGGTGGCCGGGCGCACTCGTTTGGTGCAGATAACGTCGACGGCATCGCGCTTCGCGCAAACGGCGACTGTCCGGGCCTGCGCGGGCATGCACGGGCTTGTTCGAGCCTGTCCGGGCCGTGATCCCGCCCCGTCGCCGCCCGGCAACCGGCCGCCAGCCGCGGTTCCGTCCCCTGAAGATCGGCCGCTGCGCGGCGTCTCGGGCAGGCCTGCCAACCCGCCCGAGCGGCCCGGCTGACGGCCTCGCGCCCGAAATCAACCCTTGCCCCAAGCCCTCGGACAGCCGATACTCGCATATTCCGCGAAATACAACCCCTCCCGGACTTCAATCCACGGTAATTCCTATGAGCACGATTCTCGAAAGCCTCCCGACCGGCCAGAAGGTTGGTATCGCCTTCTCCGGCGGCCTGGACACCAGCGCCGCGCTGCACTGGATGAAACTCAAGGGCGCCGTCCCGTACGCATACACGGCGAACCTCGGCCAGCCCGACGAAGACGACTACGATGCGATCCCGAAGCGCGCGATGGAATACGGCGCAGCCGGTGCGCGCCTGATCGACTGTCGTGCTCAGCTCGTGGCCGAAGGCATCGCGGCGCTGCAGAGCGGCGCGTTCCACATCACGACGGCCGGCGTCACGTACTTCAATACCACGCCGATCGGCCGCGCCGTCACGGGCACGATGCTCGTCGCCGCGATGAAGGAAGACGGCGTCAACATCTGGGGCGACGGCAGCACGTACAAGGGCAACGACATCGAGCGCTTCTACCGCTACGGCCTGCTCGTGAACCCGGACCTGAAGATCTACAAGCCGTGGCTCGACCAGACGTTCATCGACGAACTCGGCGGCCGCGCCGAAATGTCCGAATTCATGCGCCAGGCGGGCTTCGCGTACAAGATGTCGGCCGAGAAGGCGTATTCGACCGACTCGAACCTGCTCGGCGCGACGCACGAGGCGAAGGACCTGGAAAGCCTCGAAAGCGGCATCAAGATCGTGAACCCGATCATGGGTGTCGCGTTCTGGCGCGACGACGTGAAGATCGCCGCGGAAGAAGTGACGGTGCGCTTCGAAGCCGGCCAGCCGGTCGCGCTGAACGGCGTCGAGTTCAAGGACCCGGTCGAGCTGCTGCTCGAGGCGAACCGCATCGGCGGCCGCCACGGCCTCGGCATGAGCGACCAGATCGAGAACCGGATCATTGAGGCGAAGAGCCGCGGCATCTACGAAGCCCCGGGCCTCGCGCTGCTGTACATCGCCTACGAGCGTCTCGTCACCGGCATCCATAACGAAGACACGATCGAGCAGTACCGCGAGAACGGCCGCCGTCTCGGCCGCCTGCTGTACCAGGGCCGCTGGTTCGACCCGCAGGCGATCATGCTGCGCGAAACGGCACAGCGCTGGGTCGCGCGCGCGATCACCGGCGAAGTGAAGATCGAACTGCGCCGCGGCAACGACTACTCGATCCTGAGCACGAAGTCGCCGAACCTCACGTACCAGCCGGAGCGCCTGTCGATGGAGAAGGTTGCGTCGACGTTCTCGCCGCGCGACCGGATCGGCCAGCTCACGATGCGCAACCTCGACATCACCGATACCCGCGACAAGCTGCGCGTGTACACGCAGGTCGGGCTGCTGACGCCGGGCGAATCGTCGGCGCTGCCGCAAATCAAGGACGACAGCGACAAGTAACGCGCTGTCGTTCGCGGCCGGGCGGCGCGGGTGATGCGTCGTCCGGTCGGGCAGGCAGTGCGCGCTTTCGTTGTGCGCGCTGCCTGCCGGCCCCCCCTTCTTCCCGCCTCTCGTTCCTTCCGTGGCCGCGCATGCGTGCGTTGCCGCAGTTGTTCCACACGATCCTTGCGTTCCATCGTCACGCATCGTCGCGCGCTTGCTGCCGTCGATCTGCGTTGCGCCACGCTCGAACCGCGCTGCAACGCCGACGCAATCATGGCAAGCTGCGTGTCGTCCACCGCCTGCCCCACTCCCATGTCACCCCTGACGGTCATTCACGTGAACGGCCCGATCAACAGCGGCTAGACCACGAATACCGTACGTGCACGGTGCACTAGTCAAGCGATGAAATCAATCGCGCTCCACACTCCGTCGGATCGTTGTGAAACGCAACCGGTGTACCGTGGTGCTGGCGCGTGCTGTTTTCCGGGAGAATCTTGAACTGCCCGCCGCACTTCGGACACTCCGTCAGATGCCCCTCCAGCGCGACGGGAATGCCCTGCGCCTTCAGATCGTCGCTTGCGGTGATCACGTGGCCACCGTGGGTTGTCATGTCATGCAGGCGAATTACGCCACGGCCGCGTTCATCTTTCATGACGATTGCATTCCTTGAGACGTTTCAGCGGTCGGTCGGCTCACCGCAGCATAGAACACGCGGAACCACATCCGATAAGCCAGGCCAGTGCCGGCGAGAACAGTAACCGTCAGCATCCCGGACATTAAATTAGCGGTGCCAAGCACGTTGCCTAATATGCTCAGTGCCACATAAACCAACAGCGAAACAGACGCCATCGCCGCGAGCGACGCCCCCAGTAGACGCCAGCCGTGCAGGCGACTGAGATCACGAGGCAACCCGAGCATCGCTCCCGCGAAGACTAGCGCTGTAGGAATGGCAGCCGTACCAATGTAGTTGAGCATAACGAGCTTGAGATCGTCGTCAAAGTAGTCGAGCAACATCTGCATCGCTTGTGTCATGAAAGACAGTAATACGCTGGCAAACAGCCATGCCGCGAGACCGGCAATGCGCCGCCTTGCATTGCCAGGCAGCGTCAGGGGTAATGCATCTTTGCGCAACATGTGTGTAATGAACCACCATGTCAGCCAAGCCACGAGCGTATAAAGTACGGCATTCAGCGGGGTGATTATCGTCACGATGAGACTAAGATTGGCTGCGTCGTCGCTCAAACTTCGTATCAGCGCTTGAAATATCCATATCTGCGCGATCTGCCAACCTAGCAGGCATGATGCATAGACCGTCAGCAGCAATGCGGGGCGACGGAACGCAAGTTGACCTCGCTGTTCCCCATGCCATAGGACAATCAGAAAAACCAGACCGGCTCGAAACACCAGGCTACCGATAAGATTGGCCAGCTGCACGGCCAGCACATCAGCGGATAGTGAAGACGCCTTCGACAGAAAGTAGAGGCTGCTTAGAAATGGCGCAGCGGTGACGGCCGCTGCGATGACGGCGGCCGTGCAGGGTAACGAGACGGGTCGGGCTTGTGAATTCATGTCGATTCCGGGGTAAATGAGGTATCGCGACCACACTCATTTTTCATGATGCATTTTGTTGAACGACATATGCCGTGGCCGGATTCTTGAGCCACGCAACAGCGCAGCGTTTGCCATCCGGTTCGCCGGTCCAGCCTTCGATCTTGGCTTTCGCTTCGTTTGGGTAATCTCCGCGCCGCTGGGCCAGTACGGTATCCCCCCAACCGACGGGCGTACCTGGGCGCGGCTGTGCATAGGGATCATTCGGATCCACCTCGCTGATCTCCTCGATCTCCGCAGGCCAGACCGGATCGCGACTGGTCGAATTGGCGAGGATGCGCATCGCGGTAAAAACGACGATAAACGGCATCATGATGAGGCGCCAGAACACGGGGGCCTGCATGCCGACGCCGTACAGCGAGAACAGGAATGACTCGCGCGGTGTCTCGTCCTCCGTATGAAACAGCATCGGCTTGGGCAGACCGTTCGGTCCGTCGTTCATGTACTTGCACCAGTAGTTCCACTGCGCCAGCGCCATTTCGACCTCGGCGGCCGGCATCCATTCGCGGCCGATAGAAAAGACTCGCGTGACGTTGCCTCGGTCGTCGACCGTGTAATGACGGATGTGGAACAACTCACCGAATGTCGACATTTCGCGATGCAGGCAGAAGATTGAGTCATTCGACCACGGCACGTCCCACACGACGTCACCCTCGCCGGGCTTGGCGAAGTAGCGACGCTTGCGGATCGCGTACAGCTTGCGCTTGTCGCGGTGAAAGCGGATCGGGCGGCGGCGAAAACCAAAGAACAAGTCTTGCCCGAATTTCCATACAATAAAGGCGAAAATCAGTGAGATCAGCAAGGCAAAGAGGTCACCTATCGTACTGCCAGCATATGGATAACGAATTTCCGTGAGCCAATACAGGTACGGGCCGATACAAACTCCAGCGATACCAATCGGAATTGCAGCAGCGAACCATTGCTTCTCCAGAAAAGACGGCTCGATCACGTCCATGTATATGCCATTAATTTTGAATACCGTTCCAGAATCTTGTGCATCCGGGCCGACATGTTGATCAATGCGCAATCGGTGCGCCATGTCCCATTCCGGGACTGGCTTACCTACGCACTTTTTCATCAATCTCTCGTCCACGCTCAACCTCCAATTGCCGAATTAAATGCTTTCAGTTCATCGTCAAGTGTCTGATACCGTTCTCCGGTACTAAACTTGCATCGCTTGACCCAATCGCTTGGTTCCGAAGCTTTCAGCAGCGCAATTCCGATGGCGACGAGGATAGACACAATGAAAACCGGCCAAAATAGAGGACATGAGGTGGCGTGACGGCCCAATAGCCGGGCGATGCCAACGGCAGGTCATTACGCGCAAGCGGCACGCAGTGACTCACCACGCCGCATCGAGGCCGCCCCTCAGGCTGCGTAGTGCGCAAACGCCTTCTGCACGCGATGATCGGGGCCGAAGTGGAAAACCTCCACGGCATTCCGTCCGTTCGCGCCGCGATAATGAATGGCGACGCTATTCACGCCCGCCAGCACGGAGACGAGCTCGAAACGCAGATCCGGAATCAGCTGAAGCGCCTTCGACCAGTACGCGCCGACCGCCTCCTTGCCGCGCAGGCACCCGTCAGGCTCCCCCGCAATCCGGACGATCATCGGGGAATGCATGTCGAACGCGTCGTCGTAGTGCGAAAGAATGCGGTCGAGATCATGCGCGTTCCACGCATCGATCCACTCCTGCGCAAAGCGTTGCGCGAACTCGTCCGTGATCTGTTCCATGTGGCTTGCCGTCTCCGTATCGCGCGTTGCTTGAATATCGTTACGCGAGCCCGAGTCTAGCAGCACCCTCGATGCTCCTGCGATGCCCGCGGTCGGTCACATTCGGCCAATCACCCGGACGGGTCGCAGGCGTCGCCCACGTTGACAAGTCCGGCCGCGAACTCTAATTTACTGGATACTCAATCCACTAAACTGGAATTCGCGGAGAACCCGATGACCGACAACATCACGATCCGCCGCATCGGCCCGAACGAGGCGATGGCCAGCGTCGACGCATTGGCCGATGTGCTGATCGACTGCGTCGAGGGCGGCGCGTCCGTCAGCTTCATGCTGCCGATATCGCGGAGCACCGCGCTGCAGTTCTGGCGGCAGGTCGCGGATGGCGTCGTGCGTGACGAGCGCATCCTGCTCGTTGCCGAAAATGCGGACGGCCAGGTCGTCGGCACCGTGCAATTGATCACCGCGATGCCGGACAACCAGCCTCATCGTGCCGACGTTGCAAAGATGCTGGTCCGCCGCGACGCGCGACGACTCGGCATCGGCGCACGCCTGATGGCCGCGGTGGACGACGCGGCCCGGGCGGCGGGCAAGTCCGTGCTCGTCCTCGACACCGTGACGGGCAGCGATGCCGCGCGACTGTACGAGCGATCAGGCTGGCAACGTGTCGGCGACGTGCCCAACTACGCGCTGATGCCTGATGGCCGGTTCTGCGGGACGACGTTCTTTCACAAGCAACTGGGTTGAGACGGTATCGGTGTCGGCCCGAAACAGTGTCCTAGGGGACCTGTTCCGCGTCAGTTCGCCGGATCGTGGCTGGACTTCGACCCAATCTGGCCGTCGATCAACTGTCGCCCGATTTCGGCCATATTGCTTTTCAGGTCGGTCGCGTCAAGCGTCATTGCATAGCTGTACGCCCCCTCCATCAGAAGCGACAGTTGATCGCCAAGGCGATGCGGATCGCGTGCGCCCAACGCCTGACCCAGGACGCGCAAGCGCCTGCGCACTTCCTCCTTGTTGGCACAGGCAACCACGGTGCCAGGGTGTCGGCGATCGGGGAATTCAATGGAGAGATTGACGAAAGGGCAGCCCCGGAACGTGGGACTCGAGGCCAGGTCGGCAACACCGGCAAGGAGTGCTTCAACTTGCTGACGCGGGTTATTGGCATGCGGACCGACGACGATGTCCCACCATAGCCAGAATCGTCGATTCTGTTCCTCGGCAAACGCCGCGATCAACTCGTCCTTCGATGAAAAGGTGCGATACAGCGAAGACTTCGATACACCGGAACGCGCGATCACCTCATCGATACCGATTGCGCGAACCCCGTGCTGATAAAAGAGCTCGATCGCAGTCTCGACCAGGCGTTCACGCGCTGTAGGCTCCCCGCGCTTCGGTGCGCCGCGCCTTGTCGTCTTCGTCATCATCCCGTCCAGCGTAAACAAGGTTGACAACGGTACATCAAATGTTCATCCTAGACAAAGGTACAGATCTGTTCCTTTACCCCGGATGCAGACCTGTGACGGATCAACCCTCTATTGGAGCGAAGCAATGACGACATCTGGAAACGCGGACGCAAACAAGGCCCTGGTTCTGGAAGCAATCACCGGGGTTTTTGTCAGCCGAGACCCCGGCGTGCTTGACCGGTTGTTCAGCGACGATTATCGGCAGCACAATCCGCTGATCCCCAATGGCCCGTCCGCCATCAAGGCCTTGCTCGCCAACCTGAAACCCGATTTCAGGTACGAACCCGGCCTTATCGTTGCGGAAGGTGACTACGTGATGGTTCACGGCCGGTATACCGGATGGGGTCCAAAGCCGATGGTGGCGGTCGATATTTTTCGCGTCGACAACGGCAAGATTGCAGAGCACTGGGACGTGATGCAGGAAGAGGTTCCTCAGGCACTCAGCGTCAACGGCAACGGCATGTTCACCGGGGCGTGAGCTTCGAGTGCCTTCGGATGCCGCCCTGCGGCGGACAGGCATCGCCGCAGGCGTGCCGAGCGTGCTGATCATCCAGATGCGCGCTCGCACTGACCGGCAGACGTCAATGATGATGCCGCACCCCCGATACGATCTGCTGCTGCGACGCCTTCCGGCTCAGCAGCAGCGTCACGACCGCTGACACCGCGAGCGTCCCCGCGACGACATAGAGCCCGGCCGCGTACCCGCCCGTCACGTTCTTCAGCCAGCCGATCGCGAACGGCCCGACGAATCCGCCGAGATTGCCGATCGAGTTGATCATCGCGATCCCTGCGGCCGCGCCGGCGCCCGACAGGAACATGCTCGGCATCGCCCACAGCGGCGCCTTCGCGGCGCTGATGCCGATGTTGACGACGACGAGCGCGAGCACGGTCAACAGCGCGGTGCTCGCCTGCCCCGCAAAGATGAAGCCGACGCACGCCAGCACGCACGGGATCACGACGTGCCACGTGCGCTCGTCGGTGCGATCCGAGTGCCGCGCCCAGACGATCATCGCGACGACGGCCGCGATGCTCGGAATCCCGGTGAGCAGGCCCGTCTGCAGCGCGCTGAAGCCGAACTGCCTGACCATCAACGGCGCCCACAGGCCGAGCGTATACAGCCCCGCCGACGTGCCGAAGTAGATCAGCGCGAGCGCCAGCACGCGCGGATCGCGCAGCGCCTGCCACGCGCCCGCCGTGTGTCCCGCATGCGTATGGCGCGCATCGGCTTCGGCCTTCAGCTTCGCGATCAGCCAGTCGCGCTCGTCCGGTTCCAGCCACGCCGCCTTCGACGGCGCATCGGTCATGTGCTTCAGCACGACAAAACCAAGCAGCACGGCCGGCAGCGCTTCGATGATGTACAGCATCTGCCAGTCCGCCAGCCCGAACATCGGCGGCAGCTGCATGATCGCGCCCGACAGCGGCGAGCCGATCGCGGTCGAGATCGGCGCGGCCGCCATGAACCACGCGGCGGCGACCGCGCGCTGCTTCGCGGGGAACCACAGGCTCAGGTACAGGATGATGCCGGGAAAGAAGCCCGCCTCGGCGACGCCGAGCAGGAAGCGCAGCACGTAGAAGCTCGTCGGGCCGGCCGCGAACGCGGACACCGCCGACACGATCCCCCACGTGATCATCACGCGGGCGATCCAGATCCGCGCGCCGACGCGATGCAGGATCAGGTTGGACGGCACTTCGAACAGGAAGTAGCCGATGAAGAACAATCCGCCGCCGAGCCCGAACGCGGTCGGCGACAGGCCGATCGCCTTGTTCATCGTCATCGCGGCGAAGCCGACGTTGACCCGGTCGAGAAAGCTGACGAAGTACAGCAGCATCACGAACGGAATGATGCGCCACATCAGTTTCCGCGCGACGCGGGATTCCAGATTGGCTTGCATGTGTCTCCTCCTTCGAGGTCGAGCTGCGCTCTGTCTGTGGAAGCGGTCCGACGCCTGCATCGCCGGTGGCGAAGACGTCGTTGCCCGGCTCGCGTCGGATGCGCGAGTCGCGGGCGGAACATTCGATGTGTCGCGAGCCGGCGGGCCTTCCTGCTGTTGCCTGCCGTCGCCTGCGTGGCTGGCGTCGCTTACGCCGCCACCTCGGCCTTCCCGACAAGTTCGCAGACAGCCGCCGTCACCTGCGCGGTGGTCGCGTGGCCGCCGAGATCGCCGGTGTGCAGCGACGGGTCCGCGGTCACGGTTTCGATCGCGTGCATCACGCGCGCGGCCGCTTCCGCTTCCCCGAGATGCTCGAGCAGCATCACGACCGACCAGAACGTGCCGATCGGATTCGCGAGCCCCTTGCCCATGATGTCGAACGCGGAACCGTGGATCGGCTCGAACATCGACGGATAGCGGCGCTCCGGATCGATGTTGCCGGTCGGCGCGATGCCGAGGCTGCCCGCGAGCGCGGCGGCGAGATCGCTCAGGATGTCCGCATGCAGGTTCGTCGCGACGATCGTGTCGAGCGTCGCCGGACGGTTGACCATCCGCGCGGTGGCCGCGTCGACGAGCTCCTTGTCCCACTTCACGTCGGGGAATTCCTGCGCGACCTCTTTCGCGATCTCATCCCACATCACCATCGCGTGACGCTGCGCGTTGCTCTTCGTGATCACCGTCAGCAGCTTGCGCGGCCGCGATTGCGCGAGCCGGAACGCGAAGCGCATGATGCGTTCGACGCCGGCGCGCGTGAGGATCGACACGTCGGTCGCGGCCTCGATCGGATGCCCCTGGTGCACGCGGCCGCCGACGCCCGAATACTCGCCCTCCGAGTTCTCGCGGACGATCACCCAGTCGAGGTCGGCCGGCTTGCAGCGCTTCAGCGGCGCGTCGATGCCGGGCAGGATGCGCGTCGGACGCACGTTCGCGTACTGGTCGAGGCCCTGGCAGATCTTCAGGCGCAGGCCCCACAGCGTCACGTGGTCGGGCACGTCGGGATCGCCGGCCGAGCCGAACAGGATCGCGTCCTTGTCGCGCAGCGCGTCGAGGCCGTCGGCGGGCATCATCACGCCGTGCTGGCGGTAGTAGTCGGCGCCCCAGTCGAAATCCTCGAACTCGAACGCGAAACGGCGGCTGCCGCGGGCGAGCGCTTCCAGCACCTGCCGGCCGGCCGGCACGACCTCCTTGCCGATGCCGTCGCCGGGAATCGTTGCGATACGGTACGTCTTCATGTGTCTCCACCTTTGAATCATCGTGATCGTGAGCGCACTGTACTCAACTTGAAGCGCAGCAACCGGTGCTAAACTCAAAGCATCTTTAACCTGAATTCACAAGTGCAACGATGGCGGAAGCGGTCCAGCCTGCCGATCTCGGCTTCTTCTCGACGCTCGCGGCATCGGGCAGCCTGAGCGCCGCCGCGCGCGAGCTCGGGCTCACCGCGGCGGCGGTCAGCAAGCGGCTCACGTTGATGGAGCAGCGCGCGGGCGTGACGCTCGTGAACCGCACGACGCGGCGGATGATGCTGACGCCCGAGGGCGAGGTCTACCTGGAATACGCGCGCCGGATCCTCGACCAGATGGACGAGCTCGGCGAACTGCTCGGCAGCGCGAAGAAAAACCCGAAAGGGCTGCTGCGCGTGAACGCGACGCTCGGCTTCGGGCGCAGCCACGTCGGCCCCGCGATCTCCCGCTTCGTCGCACGCTACCCGCAGGTCGCCGTGCAATTGCAGCTGTCGGTGATGCCGCCGCCGCTCACCGATGACGCGTTCGACGTCTGCATCCGCTTCGGCGAGCCGCCCGACACGCGGGTCGTCGCGCGGCGGCTCGCGCCGAACCGCCGGCTGCTGTGCGCGGCGCCCGCGTATCTCGCGAAGCACGGCACGCCCGCCACGCCGCACGACCTGGCGAAGCACAACTGCATCGGCATTCGCCAGGGCGACGAAGGGTATGGCGTGTGGCGCCTGACGAGTGGCCGCGGCACGGCGCGCAAGACCGAAGCCGTACGCATCAACGGCAACCTGACCACCAACGACGGCGAGATCGCGGTCAAATGGGCGCTCGACGGGCACGGCATCCTGATGCGCGCGGAATGGGACATCAACGAGTATCTGGCCGACGGCCGCCTCGTCGTCGTGCTGCCCGACCACGACACGCCGAGCGCGGACATCTATGCGGTCTATGCGCAGCGGCACCAGATGTCCGCGCGGATTCGCGCGTTCGTCGATTTTCTTGCGGGCGAGCTGGGGCGCTCGCGTACGGAGTAGGTGCCGGACGCCGGTTCGCTTCAGGTCGTGCCGGCCAATTCCGTCGAACGCTCGCCGTCCGCGATCTGCGGTGTCGCGCACCGCCCCGTCAGCACCATCGCGCGCGACCGACTACAATGCCCCGATCGATCGCCGCCGCGCGTTCACCCGGGAGACATCATGTTCGACCTGACCACGCTGACCACCTTCATCGCCGTCGTGCTGGGCCTGTTCCTGATCCCCGGCCCCGCCGTGCTGCTCGTGCTGAGCCGCACCGTGCAGGCCGGCCGCAAGACCGGCATCCTGACCGGCCTCGGCGTCGCGAGCGGCGATTTCATCCACACGCTGTTCGCGGCCGTCGGGCTGTCCGCGCTGCTGATGACGTCGGCGCTCGCGTTCACCGTCGTCAAGCTGGCCGGCGCCGCGTACCTGATCTACCTCGGCGTGCGCGCGCTCATCGAGAAGCCGTCCGATCCGTCGCTGCCGAAGGTACCGCCCGTCACGCCGCTGAAGGCCTACCTGCAGGCCGTGCCGGCCGAAGTGCTGAACCCGAAGACGGCGCTGTTCTTCCTCGCGTTCATGCCGCAGTTCGTGCACCCGGAACGCGGCTCGACGTTCGTGCAGTTCGCGGTGCTCGGGCTGATCTTCGTCGTGCTCAGCTCGCTCTACACGACGCTGATCGCGCTGTCGGTCCGCCCGCTCGGCCGCATCGTGAAGCGCCTGTCGTGGCTCACGCGCTGGCAGGGCAAGATCATCGGCACGATCTTCATCTCGCTCGGGCTGAAGGTCGCCGCGCAGCAGCGGTAAGGACGATCGTCACGTACGCCGCCCGGTGAGAGCGGGCGGGCACGACGTGGTCGCAATCGATCCCGCTCGTCCGATGCTCGACTACGCGCGGCGATAACCGGGCGCCGATGCGATTTGCTGGATCGCAGGCGACGCAAGCTGCGCCGTGTCGCTGCCGCCGTTCGTTGCAACGCAAAGCGCGGAGATCATCACGATCTGCAGCGCATGACGCACGCGCGGTGCCGACGTGTGCCGCGGTATTCGGCGCTCGGCGCCGCATGCTGCAAATCGACGCGGGGCGCGAGGCCCGCCGCTCGTCGGGCCAGTCGCGGCGCCGCGCGAACGCTCACAACGACGCCCTGCAGCGCGCGTCGGTGCGGCGCCTCCGCGCCACCCTGCGGCCATTGAAGAAAAGGACAAGAATATGTGGAAGCAGTGAAAAAGGACGAACACACTCTGCTGATGAGCGACAGCGATTTCGTGAAGGCGCTCGAACCGGGCGCGTCCCGGGCCTTCGATCCGTTCTATCGTCTGACGGTAGAGTCCGTGCGCCAAGACGCGCCGCTCGCTGCTGAACACCGCGAAGGTGATGGAAGAGAACCCGACCGCGCTGCGGCTGAAGGAGCTGGAGACGCTGGAGCGCGTCGCGGAACGGATCGACCGCATCTCGGTGTTCGGCGGTCTCGACCAGGTGTTGAACGGGCTTGTCACGATCAAAGCCGCGCAGTGAACGCGGCGGCGCGGCGCACGAGCGCCGCGCCACACATGACTGAAGCAGGTGAAAGGAATGACTGAACTGGACTACCAAGTAATGGAACTGGCGCACGGCAAGCCGGTGAAGATGTGGACGAACGGCGTCGCCGTCGAAGAGGATGCGCGCGCGCAGCTGCGCAACACCGCGCAGATGCCGTTCATCTTCAGGCACGTCGCCGTGATGCCGGACGTGCACCTCGGCAAGGGCTCGACGATCGGCAGCGTGATCCCGACGAAAGGCGCGATCATTCCGGCCGCGGTCGGCGTCGACATCGGCTGCGGGATGATGGCCGCGCGCACGACGCTGAGCGCGTTGGACCTGCCGGACTCGCTTGCCGGGCTGCGCAGCGCGATCGAACGCGCGGTGCCGCACGGCCGCGCGCCGGGCCGCCGCGATCCGGGCGCGTGGGGCAACCGCGCGCCGCAGCAGGTCGACGAGATGTGGAAGGCGCTGCTGCCGGGGTTCCAGCGGATCGTCGACAAGTATCCGAAGCTGGAGAAGACGAACCACTACGTGCACCTCGGCACGCTCGGCACCGGCAACCACTTCATCGAAGTGTGTGTCGACGAGAACGACAGCGTGTGGTTCATGCTGCACAGCGGTTCGCGCGGCGTCGGCAACGCGATCGGCAGCCTGTTCATCGAACTCGCGCAGGCCGACATGCGGCAGCACATCGCGAACCTGCCGGACCGCAACCTCGCGTATTTCAAGGAAGGCAGCCGGCATTTCGACGACTACGTCGACGCGGTCGGCTGGGCCCAGGACTACGCGCGACGCAACCGGCAGGTGATGATGGACGCGGTGATCCGCGCGGCGCGCGACGCGATCGGCAAGCCGTTCGACGTCGACGAGCACGCGGTGAACTGCCACCACAACTACGTGCAGAAGGAACGCCACTTCGGCGAGGACGTGCTCGTGACCCGCAAGGGCGCGGTGTCCGCGCAGAAGGGGCAGCTCGGGATCATTCCGGGCTCGATGGGTGCGAAGAGCTTCATCGTGCGCGGGCTCGGTAATCCGGAAAGCTTCTGCTCGTGCAGCCACGGCGCGGGACGCGCAATGAGCCGCACCGAAGCGAAGCGCCGCTACACGGTCGCGGACCAGGTGAAGGCAACGCAAGGCGTCGAATGCCGGAAGGACGCGGGCGTCGTCGACGAAATCCCGATGGCCTACAAGGACATCGACGCGGTGATGGCGGCCCAGAGCAGCCTCGTCGAAGTCGTGCACACGCTGCGTCAGGTGGTGTGCGTGAAGGGTTAGTGTGGCGGGTCGCCTCGCGCGGCCCGCTGGTCCTGGCGCGCCGCCCTGCTCACGCCCCCACAACCGAAATCGAGAACCCGTCCCATCCTTTCAAGCCGACAGTCTGCACGGCCGTCGTCGTGAGTCGCGGTTCATCGGCGATGAACCTGAACCCCTCGCGCACCCCAACGACATCCGGATCGTGGTTGTCCGGATCCGCCACCGCGCCCCGCCGCACGACGTTGTCGACGACGATCACGGTGCCCGGCCGCGACAGCTTCAGCGCCGCGCGCAGGTAGGCCGGATTGTTCTCCTTGTCCGCATCGATGAAGATGAAGTCGAACGGCTCGGCGCCCGCGTCGATGAGCTGCGCGAGGCTGTCCTTCGCGCTCCCGACGACGACCGACACGGCCTCCGCGAAGCCGGCCCGCGCGAGGTTCTGCGTCGCGACCTTCGCATGCTCGGGGCTCAGCTCGAGCGTCACCAGCTTGCCGCCGGGCGGCAATGCGCGCGCGAGCCAGATCGTGCTGTAGCCGCCGAGCGTGCCGACTTCGAGAATGCGGCGCGCACCCTGGATCGTCGCGAGCAGCTGCAGCAGCTTGCCCTGGTTCGGCGCGACGTTGATCGCGCGCATGCCCGCCGCGTCGCTCGCCCCGAGCGCGGCATCGAGGACTTCGTCGGACGGCACGAGCGTCCCGGCGAAATACTCGTCCACCCGCGTCCATTGCTCCTGATCCATGTCGCCCCCTTCGCCTGTGGAAAACGGCATTCTATGCCCCGCGCGTCCATAAGCAACCAACCAATCGATCTAAGGTCTTCACGCGGCCGCTTCTATAATCGCCCGACGGCCGCATGCCCAGCCCGGAACACCACAACAACAGACGGAGCACATCATGACCGAGCAGACCTCTTCCACCTGGCGACTCGAAACCGTCGCCGTCCACGGCGGCTATCGTCC
This sequence comes from Burkholderia sp. MR1-5-21, assembly GCF_053427715.1. NCBI lineage: Bacteria > Pseudomonadati > Pseudomonadota > Betaproteobacteria > Burkholderiales > Burkholderiaceae > Burkholderia > Burkholderia sp. MR1-5-21. The sequence goes on along the minus strand of NZ_JBSAXD010000025.1, from coordinate 72,901 downwards.
CGACCCGACGACGCGCGCGGTCGCGGTGCCGATCTACCAGACCGTCGCGTATGCGTTCGACGACACGCAGCACGGCGCCGACCTGTTCGACCTGAAGGTGCAAGGCAACATCTACACGCGGATCATGAACCCGACGACCGACGTGCTCGAGCAGCGCATTGCCGCGCTCGAAGGCGGCATCGGCGCATTGGCGCTCGCGTCGGGCCAGGCGGCCGTCACCTACGCGATCCAGACGATCGCCGAAGCCGGCGACAACATCATCTCGGCCAGCACGCTGTACGGGGGCACCTACAACCTGTTCGCGCACACGCTGCCGCAATACGGGATCACCACGCGTTTCGCCGATCCGCGCGATCCGGCGTCGTTCGAGCCGCTGATCGACGCACGCACGAAGGCGATCTTCGCGGAATCGGTCGGCAACCCGCTCGGCAACATCACCGACATCGCGGCGCTTGCCGAGGTCGCGCATCGCCACGGGATCCCGCTGATCGTCGACAACACGGTGCCGTCGCCGTACCTGCAGCGCCCGTTCGAGCATGGCGCCGACATCGTCGTGCACTCGCTGACCAAGTACCTCGGCGGGCACGGCACGAGCCTCGGCGGCGCGATCGTCGATTCGGGCAAGTTCCCGTGGACCGAGCACGCGGACCGCTTCAAGCGGCTCAACGAGCCGGACGTCAGCTATCACGGCGTCGTCTACACCGAAGCGTTCGGCCCGGCCGCGTACATCGGCCGCGCGCGCGTCGTGCCGCTGCGCAACATGGGCGCGGCGATCTCGCCGTTCAACGCATTCCAGATCCTGCAGGGCATCGAGACGCTCGCGCTGCGCATCGAGCGCATCAGCGACAACGCGCTGAAGATCGCGCAGCATCTCGCGCGACATGAGAAGGTCGAGTGGGTGAATTACGCGGGGCTGCCCGATCATCCGGACCATCCGCTCGTCGCGCGCTATCTGTCCGGCCGCGCGCCGGGCCTGCTGACGTTCGGCGTCCACGGCGGCCGTGCGGGCGGCGCGAAGTTCCAGGACGGGCTGAAGCTGTTCACGCGGCTCGTCAACATCGGCGACACGAAGTCGCTCGCGACGCATCCGGCGTCGACGACGCATCGCCAGCTGTCGCCGGCGGAACTCGCGAAAGCGGGCGTGAAGGAAGAGACGGTGCGGCTGTCGATCGGGATCGAGCATATCGACGACCTGATCGCCGATCTCGACCAGGCGCTGGCGCAGCTCTGACGCGGCGGCATCCCGCCGATGGCGGGCGGCCGCTCAGCCGTCCGTCGCCATCGGCAACGCGAGATCGGCCGCCCATTCCTGCAACGACCCGTCGTAGATCGCGACGTCGTCGCGGCCGATCAGCGTCAGCGCGAGCGCATCGACCGCCGCCGAAATGCCGCCGCCGCAATAGAGCAGCACAGGCTGCGCGGAATCCAGCGATGCGAGCGCGGCACGCAACTGCGCGGTCGGCAAATACCGGCCTTCCGCGTCGAACAGCGTGCGTGCGGGCACGTTGACGCTGCCGGGGATGTGCCCGCGCCGCGCATAGCGGCTCGGCACCCGCCCCGAAAACACCGCGTCCGACAACGCGCACACGAGCGTGCCGCGCATGCTGCCGGCCACCGCGGCCTCGACCGCATCGCGATCGATCCACATGCCATTGCGCACACGCACCGGCAACGTCTGTCCGGCAAATGGCGGCGCATCGCCCGAATCGCCCGAATCGCCTGATACACCCGATACGCCCGATACGCCTGATTCGCCCGCCTCATCCGCCCCGCCCGCCTCGACCGGCAGTCCCGCCGCGCGCCATGCGCGCCAGCCGCCATCGAGCACCTGCGCATCGATGCCGATCCACCGACGCATCCACCAGAGGCGTGCTGCCCAGAACCCGTCCGCGCGATCGTAGACCACGACTTGCGAATCGCCGCCGACGCCAAGCTCGTCAATCGCGCGCGCCAGCACCTGCGGATCCGGCCGCATGAAATTCAGTTGGGGATGCGATGCGGACAACGCTTCCACGAGATCCGCATGACGCGCGCCGGGGATGCGCTCGGCGCGCCACGCGTCGCGACCGCTCACGACCCGGTAGTCGCCGTCGAAACGCGGCGGCGCCAGATCGACATGCGCGTCGAGCACGACCAGCGACGGGTCGCCGAGTCGCGCGGCAAGCGCTGCCGGTTCGATCAGCCAACGGGCGCGCCGCGCGCCATCGTCGTCGGATTCACCCGCGGGATTGAATACGTCGCTCATGCCTGCGTCCTCCGTGTGTGCCGCGGACGTTCCAGCCAGTCGAGCAGTTGCCGTCCGTCCGGCTCGCCGAACCAGCGCGCATGCCCGACCAGATAGCCGTCATACGCGGCGCCGACGCTGTCGCGCGAACCGACGATCCCGTCGAAGTATGCGACCTCGGACAGCGCGAACTCCGTATGCACGATCGGCAGCAGCGCGACCAGCGCCGCATGCGCCTCATCGCTCAACGGTTCGAGCGACTCGTAGCCGTCGAGCAGCGCGGCGATCTGTTCGTATTCGACGCGGCGCGCGTCGGCCGGCGCCATCCAGTCGACCGTATTGCGCTCGATCGCGAGCGCGAGGTCCATCACCGCACACGTACGGTCCGACAGACCGAAGTCGAGCACGGTCTGCACCTGTGCACCGGGCCCGGCATCGGTCCACAACAGGTTCGACGCATGCCAGTCGCCATGGGTCCACAGCGGCGGCAACGCAGGCAGCAGCGGCGCGAGGCGCGCGTGGTACGGGCCGATCGCGTCCGCGACGTCGTCGCGCCACGCATGCGTCGCGAGCGCGCGCACGAGCAGCGGTTGCGCGTCGACCCAGCGTTCGAGCGCGCCGGCCAGATCGTCCGACGACAGCACCCTGAAACTCGACAGCAGCAGCCGCAAGGGCCGCGCCGGCGCCTCGAAGCCCGCCGACGCGCGATGCAGGCCGGCCAGCGCACGGCCGGCCGCATACGCATGCGACGGATGCGTGAACGGCTTCCACGACATCACCCCGCGATACGCGTCGACGCCCGGCGCGACCGCACTCACTTCGTAAGTCCATTCGCCGCGCGTGACGGCGGTCGCGCCGTCGCGATCCGCGAGCACGTCGGGCACCGGGCATCCGTGCTCGCGCAGATGCGTGATGAAGCGATGCTCTTCCGCGAGGCCCGCGACGTCGCGGATGCTGACGTGATGGCGCTTGACGAACAGCGAGCGATCATTCGCCGTGCGCACCAGCACGGCCGCCGAGAACGGCCGCGGGCTGTGCCACACCAGTTGCGCGGGCGGTCCCGCGCCGTCGATGCCCGCGAGCACCGTCGCGACTTCGTCGCGCGTCATCAGCGGCCAGTCGCGTTCGGCCTGTTCGCCGTCGACGCCGAACTGCGGCGGCGCGACGTCGCGCAGGTCGGCGTCGTCATCAGGCAGTTGCACGGCCGGTTCGAGGGGAAAGGACATGAACGCTCCTTCTGCGAAAAGCGAATCAGCGCCCGCCGTCGCGCGGCACGAGCGCGGGGGCGCGTGCGGCGTCGCCCGCCGCGCGCAGCGCATCGGCCGTCCTGCGCCAGTCGCGCCAGCCGACAACGGCGAGCCCGATGAAGAGCGCATAGAGGCCGGCCGTCAGGTACAGTTCCTTGATCACGAACATGCCGACATACACGACGTTGACGACGATCCACAGCCCCCACGATGCGATGTAGCGGCGTGCGGTCCAGTATTGCGCGACGAGGCTGAACGCGGTCAGCGACGCGTCGACGAACGGCAGCGCGGCATCGGTCCAGCGCGCCATCATGCCGCCGAGCAGCGCGCTGCCGACGACGGCCGCGATCAGGTCGGGCAGCACAGCCGCCGGCTTGAGCCCCGTGACGGGCACGACCGCGCCGTGCGACGCGTCGCCGCCTTGCGCATCGACCGTGCGCTGCGCGAGCCAGCGCCGCCAGCCGTACACCTGCAGCACCGCGAACGCGCCCTGCAGCAGCATGTCGGAATAGAGCTTCGCGTCGAAGAAAATCCAGCCGTACAGCGCGACCGACGCGAGCCCGACGGGCCAGCACAGCATGCGGCGTTTCGCGGTCAGCCAGATCGCGAGTGCGCTGACGATCACGCCGGCGATTTCAAGTGCGGACATCATCCTCTCCAGTGTAGCCAACGCAGCGGTGCGTCGCCACGCGCAGCCGGTCAGAAGTCATACGTCAACGAAATGCGCGCGGTGCGCGGCGCGCCCGGGAACAGGTACGCGTCGCCCTGCTGCTCGCCCGCATCGCGCCAGTAGAACTTGTCGAACAGGTTGTCGACGGACACGCGCAGCACCGTGCGGTGCCCGCCGATCTTCGTCGTATAGCGCGCGCCGAGATTGAACACGAACCACGACGGCACGCGCGCGGTGCCCTCCTCGTTCGCATTCCGGCTCGCGCTGTAATCGACGCCGCCGAGCAGGTCGAGACCCGCGACGCCCGGCACCGCATAGTCGGCATACAGCGACGCGCGCAGCGCGGGCACGTTGATGATCTGGTGCCCCTCGTACGCGGGCGACCCCGAATCGTACGCGCGCGCGCGGATCGCCGCGACCGTCGCGGTCAGCGACAGGCGCTGCGTGACCCGCCCCGCCGCGCCGAGCTCGATCCCCTGGTGCCGCTGCGTGCCGCGCTGCACGAACGTATAGCTGGTGCCCGCCGCGTCCGGCTCCGCAAACTGGAACGGCTTGCTGATCGAGAATACCGCGGCCGTGAGGCTCAGCCGGTCGAGCCAGTCGACCTTCGCGCCGACTTCGACCTGATGCGATTCGACGGGCGGCAGGAACGCGTACGCGTTCGTCGCGCGCACCGGTGCCTGGTCGCCGAGCGACAGTGCCTTGCTGTACGACGCATAGAGCGACAGCGCCGTCACCGGCTTGTAGACCAGCGCGACCTGCGGCAGGAACACCGAGCGGTCGGTGCGGGTCTGCGGGCCGTCGAGGCTGTCCCAGCTCCGCTGGCGCAGCAGCACCTCCTTGCCGCCCGCGAGCACCTGCCAGTGATCGCCGATGCTGATCCGGTCGAGGCCGAACACCGAATACTGCCACGCGTCGAGCCGCGGATACGACGGCCCCGGCTGGTTCGGCGACGGCGCGAACGTAAGGTCCGGCCCGTAGATGTTCTCGCTGCCGACGTAGTCGTACACGGCATCGGCCATGTGCACGACGCGCCGCTGCACGCTCGTGCCGAACGTCAGCTCGTGCCGGATCGGCCCGGTCGCAAACTTGCCTGTCGCGACCGCGCGCACGTCGTCGTTGCGGCGATACTCGCCGGGGCTCCGGAAGTCGTACACGTCGAAATCGCCGTTCGCGCCGAAGAAGAATGGCGCGATCGCACCACCCGCACCGGCCGCGCAGCTCGGCGCATACGCGCATCCGTACGCGAACGCGCTGTTGTCGTCGATCATCGTGCGGCTGCGGCCCGCGGCCACATACGCGCGCCAGTCGTCGTTGAACTGGTAGTCGAAGCGCGCGTTGAGGTTCAGCGCATCGGTCGTCACGGGTTTCGCCCACGGCTGCGTGCCGAGCGCCTTCGACGTCGTCTTGACCGACGGCACGACGGTGCCGCCGAGCAGCTGGTACCCCGGCGCGGAACGCTGGATCCATTGCTGGAATTCCGCATTCAGCTGCAGGCTCGCGCGCGGGCTGATGTCCCAGTCGGCGGCGATCGAGCCGAACGAGCGGCGGCCGTTCGTCCCGTCGACGTAGGAATACATGTTTTCCTTCGCGGCGTTGATCCGGATGCCGAACTGGTTGTCGACGCCGAACCGCCGGCCCAGATCGACGGCCGCCGACGTCGAGCCGCGGCTGTCGACGCCCGTCGTTACGCTCGCGACGTTCGCGGAGCGCTTGGTCACGAAGTTGATCACGCCACCCGGCGCGACGACGCCGCTGTCGATGCCCGCGAGCCCTTTCAGGATCTCGACGCGTTCCTTGTTCTCCAGCGGCACGTTCTGCTCGCCGGACACGGTCAGCCCGTCGATCTGGATCGCGCTCGCGAGATCGACCGGAAAGCCGCGGATCGAGAAGCCTTCGAAATAGCCGACCGGCGCATACGCGTTGCTGACCGACGCGTCGTTCTTCACGACATCGCTCAACCGCTTTGCCTGCTGGTCGTCGAGCAGCGCACGGGTCACGACGGTGACCGACACGGGCGTATCCTGCAGCGGTGCGTCGTCGAAGCCTGCCACCGACGCGGTGCGCGCGCGCAGCGCACTGCCGCGCTCGCCGCTGACGGTAATGGCCGGCAGCGTGCTGCCGCCGGACGCCGACGCGGCATCCGATGTCGCGCCCGGCGTGTCGCCCGATGCCGCGCTCGCATGCGCGGCGAAAAGCGTGATGCCGAGGCCGAGGCCAACGCGCACACGCGCGCGCCGCCTGACGGGCGACACAGTTGTTCTTTTCACAGTCATCTTGATGGATCTGAAACTCGCCGCTCGACGTGTCGATGCCGCTGGCCAATGCCTGATGCAATCGGCGAACACGACACGCGCTTCGGCAGATGGATCGCCCCCGCTTGCCCGGCGGACACCTGGATCACGCGCGCCGGCGCATTGCGCTCGCGCGGCGGCCACCGGTCACTTGCCGACCGATCGATCGTGACGACGCGGGATGGAAGATCAGGTGCGCGTGGCGCAGCCGCGAACACGCGCCGGCCCGCCCCGCGGGCGGCGGAGGCTGCGCCGCGGTCCGGGCTCGACGCCCGGGCACGCAACGCATTGCGGCGCGCATTTTACCGCGCGGCGGCAACCGGGCAGCGGAATTGGGCGGAAACGGGAGAGATGGAGAGAAAGGAAGATTGAATGGCGCGATCTGGCGGCGCTGCGCATGCGATAGTCCGCTCGATCGCGCGGGGCACCGGACGCGATGCCGACGGCGGCATCCACTCGACCCGCCTGTCAGGGCCTGCTTTCAAGGGTCGTCCGAGCGGTAGCGGCGACCTCATCCACGCCGCCGCCGTCACGGGCTGCTTACGCAGTATCGGCCCCCTTCAGCCCGAGCACATCGATCGTCGTCTCGCGCATCACGAACTTCTACACCTTGCTCAAGGCCCGTCCGAGCGGTAGCGGCGACCTCATCCACGCCGCCGCCGCAGGACCTACCTACGCGGTATCGGCGACCTTCAGCCCGAGCGCGTCGATCATCTGCTCGCGCATCACGAACTTCTGCACCTTGCCCGTCACCGTCATCGGCAACGCGTCGACGAAGCGGATATAGCGCGGAATCTTGTAGTGCGCGATCTGCCCCTGGCAGAACGCACGCACGTCGTCCTCGGTCAATGCGTCACCGGCACGCGGCACGATCCACGCGCAAAGCTCCTCGCCATACTTCGCGTCGGGCACGCCGAACACCTGCACGGACTGCACCTTCGGATGGCGGAACAGGAACTCCTCGATCTCGCGCGGATAGATGTTCTCGCCGCCGCGGATCACCATGTCCTTCAGCCGGCCGACGATGTTGCAGTAGCCGTCCGCGTCGAGCGTCGCGAGGTCACCCGTGTGCATCCAGCCATCGACGATCGTTTCGCGCGTCTTCGCGTCGTCGTCCCAGTAGCCGAGCATCACCGAGTAACCCTTCGTGCACAGCTCGCCCGTCTCGCCCACCCGCACGATGCGGCCGTCCGGATCGACGATCTTCACTTCCAGATGCGGCTGGATGCGGCCGACCGTCGTCGTGCGTTTCTCGAGCGGATCGTCGGTCGAGCTCTGGAACGACACGGGGCTCGTCTCCGTCATCCCGTACGCGATCGTGATCTCCGACAAGTGCATCTGGGACACGACGCGCTTCATCGTCTCGATCGGGCACGGCGAGCCGGCCATGATGCCGGTGCGCAGCGTCGACAGGTCGTATTTCGCGAAGTCCGGATGATCGAGCTCCGCGATGAACATCGTCGGCACGCCGTGCAGCGCGGTACAGCGTTCTTCGGATACCGCTGCGAGCGTCGCCACGGGATCGAATGCCTCCCCGGGAAACACCATCGCGGAGCCCTTCGATACGCACGCGAGCACCGCGAGCACCATCCCGAAGCAGTGATACAGCGGCACCGGAATGCACAGCGCGTCCTGCTCGCTGAAGCGCATCGCCATCGCGATGAAGCGCGCGTTGTTGACGACGTTGCGATGCGTAAGCGTCGCCCCCTTCGGGTTGCCGGTCGTGCCGCTCGTGAACTGGATGTTGATCGGCTCGTCCGCGTGCAGCGTCTGCGCGATCGCATCGAGCCGCGCGACATCGAGCACGCGCCGGCCGTTGTCGACGACGTCCGGATAGCGCAGCATGCCCGGCGTGTCGCCGTCGCCCATCCGGATCACGGTCCGCAGATGCGGCAGCCGCGCGGCGCGCAGCTCGCCGGGCGCGCAGTGCGCGAGTTCCGGCGCGAGCGCCTGCAGCATCTCCAGGTACTTCGACGACTTGAACTGCTCGGCCGCGATCAGCGCGCGGCAGCCGACCTTGTTCAGCGCATAGTCGAGTTCCGCGAGCCGGTACGCGGGATTGATGTTGACGAGGATCGCGCCGAGCCGCGCGGTCGCGAACTGCGCAAGCAGCCATTCGCTGCGGTTCGGCGACCAGATGCCGACACGGTCGCCCTTGACGATGCCGAGCGCATCGAGGCCGGCCGCGAGCACGTCGACTTCGTGCGCGAACGTGCGCCAGTCCCAGCGGATGCCCTGCTCGCGAAACACGACGGCCGGCCGGTCCGCAAAGCGCTGCGCGGTGTCGCGCAGCAGCGCGCCGACGGTTGCGTCCGATAGCGGCACGTCGGTGCGGCCCCGCACGATCGACAGGCCGTCACGCGGCGCGCCGTTCGCGATGGCGGTGGTCATGAAGTGCCTCCTGTTCAGCGCGTAAACATCTGCGCGGTCGTGATCGCCATGTCGCCGCCCGGCACGCGAATGTCCTTCAGCTTCTTCAGCGTGTCGGCGTCATACACGGCGACGGTGTTGAACGTGCCCGCGAGATAGATCTTGCTGCCCGCCTTGTTCAGCGACAGGCAGTAGTACGAGTGATCGAGCGGCGCCGCTTCGAGCAGCTTCTCGTTCTTCACGTCGTATTTCGTCAGGCGGTTCAGCACGCCGTACATCACGTTCGGATCCTTCGGCGACAGCCCGCCCGTGAAATACACCTCGGTCACCGGCGCGAAATCCTTCAGCGTCGCGTTGCCCGTCTTCAGGTCGATGTCGATGTAGCCGTACATCGTCTGCGCGGACGCCGGATCCTTCTTGTCGTCCTTGAAGCGGTCGGCCGTATAGAGCAGGTTGAGCGTGTGCTGCGGGCGCTGCTGCGGCCACACGTACAGCACGTCGGGCTGGCCGTACAGCGGGCGCGTCCAGTGACGCAGCGGCACCGCGACGTCGTACTTGCCGGTCTGCACGTTCATCCGGTAGATGTCCGCGCCGACGATGAACAGCGAGCCGTCGTCGGCCGCCTGCAGCATCGTCGTCTGGCGCGGCGCGGCAAACGTGCGCACCGGTTTCGCGTCGAGCCCGCCGTCGGTCCGGTAGACCTGCATCCGCGGCGTCTGCACTTCGTAGCTGTCACGCTTCATCTTCGTCGGGTTGACGACGCTGTAGATCTCCTTGCCGTCCGGGCTCAGCGCGATCGAGAACATCGCGCGCGCGCGTTCGTCGCCGGCTTCCGCGAGTTCCGCATGGAACACGGTCTTGCACGAATCGAGGTCGACGCCGTACAGGTCGCCGTAGTGATTGTTCAGCACGTACGCGCGCGTCTTGTCGGGGCTGATCTGCATCGTGCCGGGGCCGAACGCGTCGGGCAGCGTGCAGGTCTTCACGACGCTGTCGCTGCCGGCGTCGATCACGCTCAGGTTGTTCGGATAGTTCGTGACGGCGAGGTATTCGCGCCCGGCCGCAAGCGGGCTGTCGGCCGCCGCGACCGACAGCGTTGCGGCGGATGCAAGCGCCGCGGCGAGCAGCGCGTGGCTCAAAGGCTTCGAGAATCGCATGGGGGATCCTTGGTCTGTGCCGCGTGGGTCACTTGTCTTTCGGGAAAACGCTGCCGAGCTGGCGCCAGTCGGCGCCGGAATCGGCCGCCTGCTTGTTCCAGTCCTGGTAGGTGCTCATCATGTCGGGCACCTGCGCGGGCCACCAGCACGGATCCGAGCAGCCGTACAGGTCAGCCTCCATCGGCTGGCACAGCGACGCGACCCCGCCGAACACGTCGGTTTCCCAACCCGGGTCGGTCGTCGACGTGCAGCCCGCGACGGAGGTCATCGCGACCACGTCCTCGAGACGGTCTTCCTGCGCGGCCTGCTCGAGTTGTCTGGCCTTGTTGTTGAGCGGTTTCAGATGTTTCATGTCAGTGGGCCTTCCGCGGAGTAATGTGGTTGCCGATGAACGCCGGATTGCCGGCGATGATGCGGCTGTAGACTTCGATGCCGAAATCGATCCAGTCGCGCATCAGCTCGCAGTAGTGATAGGTCGGATGCGCGGGGTCGCCGTAGCGCGCGTAGCTCTCGTGATAGCAGCCGCCCGAGCACAGGTTGCGGATCCGGCAGTTGTCGCAGCCGGTGCCGCTGCGGTCGAGACGCTGCGACAGGAAGTCGTTGAGCTGCGCCTGCGCGACGCCGTGGTGCACGTTGCCGAAGGTCGGCAGCGTCGAGCCCGTGAAGCGGTGGCACAGGTTCAGGTCGCCCTTGTGGTCGACCGCGAGCATCTTGAGCCCCGCGCCGCACGGCAGCGACTTCTTGTGCCCTTCGTGCAGGTCGGTGATCAGCTGGTGCAGGTTCGAGAAGCCGATATTGCGGTTCTCGAGCGCGGCCGCCAGGTAGCGCCGGCCGAGCGCCTTCATGTTCGCGAACACCTGCGCGAGCTCGTCGGGCTGCAGGTTGAACGTGTCGAGCTGGCCCGACGTGACGGGCGCGAAGCCCACTTCGGCGAAGCCGAGCTCGTTGAACAGGTGATCCCAGATCCCTTCGATGTCGGTCACGCCGCTCGTGAGCGTCACGCGCGCGCCGACCGGGCGGCTGCGGTAGCGCTTCAGCAGCATGTCGACCTTGCGGCGCACGACGTCGTAGGTGCCCGCGCCGCCGACCGTGCGGCGGTTCAGGTCGTGGATCGAGCGCGGCCCGTCGATGCTGACCGACAGCCCGAAGCGGTGCGCGTCGAGCCAGTCGACGATCTCCTCGGTCAGCAGCGTCGCATTGGTCGTCATCACGAACTCGACCTGCTTGCCGAGCGCGCCGAAGCGCAGCTCGCAATACTCGACCATGCACTCGATCAGCTTGCGGTTGCTGAGCGGCTCGCCGCCGAAGAACACGACCGTGTAGCGCGGCTCGTCGGGCGATTCCTTCAGCAGCATCTCGACCGACGCCTTCGCGGTCTCGATGTCCATCCGCCGCCCGGCGGACGGCGTATCGAGGTCTTCCTTGTAGCAGTATGTGCAGCTCAGGTTGCAGCCGGTGTTCACGTTCAGCACGACGGTGTTGATCGCGGTGCGCTCGACGCGCTTCACCGCGATTTCCGGCGTCAGCGGCGAGCCGTCGCTGACCACTTCGAGGGCCATCAGCTCGCCGAGCGTCTCGGCGAGCTCGCCGCGCGGCGAGCTGCCCGCGAGCCGCGCGAACAGCTCGTCGGCCGTGCAGCTGCTCGCGCGCAGGGCGTCGATGATGTCGGCCGTCAGCCGGTCCGCCGCGAACAGCGAGCTGCTCGGCACATGAAACATCAGGCGCTCGTCGTCGACCCGCACTTCATGCACGTTGCGTTCGACCACGTTCAGCAGGGCGCTCATCGGATTCTCCTTGCATTCATCGGATTCGGGCCGGGCCGCGCTGCGGCCCGGCTACGGGAGCGTGACGTGAGGATCAAGGCAGCGGCGGGTTGTTCCAGCGCTGCACCGCGACGATCATGTGCCCGGTGCCCGTCACCGTGCGGCCGCCGTCCGTCACCGTCGCGACGACATTCAGGTTGCCGGTGTTGTTGGTGCCCATCCGGCGCGCCGGGTTCGGGCCCGCGTCGCCCGGCGTGAAGATGCCGGTCGACGCCTGCATGACGCCCGCGAACTGCGTGTCGCGATCGCTCTTCGACTGGTCGTCGAACGGCGCGACCGACCATTGCGCGGGCACGACGCCGATGCGGAACGGCTTGCCGGCCGCGTCGACGCCCCACGCTTCCGCATCGAAGCGCCCTTCGACCTTCGGCGTCGATCCGCCGTTGCCGCCGATGCGCGCGACCGCGAAGTCGGGCTGCACCTTCACTTCCTTGATCTCGCGATAGACCGCGAAGCCGTCCGCATGCGTCGCACCGACGCTCACGTTGCGCGCGCCGGCCGCACTGTCATCGGCCGCCTTCACGCGCACCCGCACGTACTGCGGCGTGCGCTCGAGCACCGACGTCACCGCGACGCCCGGCCCGAACGCGGGCGCGCCCTGCAGGTTCGCGCCGACGATCGTCACGTCGGTCTCGCCGCCGGCCTTCACGTACGCGGGCTGCACCGCGAGGATGCGCGACTTGCCGAGCTTCGCCGCGGTGAAGTCGAGGCCGCGTTCGTCATGCGCGTCGTCGAACATCCGCCCGCGCATCTCGCCGTTCGTCGCCATCAGCACCTGGCGCATCGTCACGCCATCGACCTGCACGCTCGCGCGCCATTCGTAGCCCGTATAGAGCGTCGCGGTGCCGGTGCCCGCGAGCGGGCTGCCGTCCGCGAAGCGGCCCTTCAGCTCGACGTCGAAGCTGTCGTGCGCGCCGCCCTTGACCGTCATCACGCCGTACGCGTCGCCCTTGCCCGGCATGTGGCCGCTGAAGCTCCACGTGCCCGCAAGCGCGGTTGCCGGCGGGTGGCGCTTCTTCCAGTCGTTCCAGGCCTTGCTGTCGTACGGGTATTGCTTCGCGAGCAGCGGCGCCATTTCCGTCAGCGCGATCTTCAGCCAGTCGCGGTCGCGGCCCATCGCCGAATACTCGATCGACGGCCATTGCCCGAGGTGGAAGTTCACGAGCTTGTCCCATTCGGCGACAGGCCGGCGCTGCAGCAGCGGACGCGCAGCCGAGTGGCAACGCGCGCACATCTGCTTGAACTCCTCGGAGCCGACGGTCTCCTGCGTGTTCAGGCGGCGCTCGGGCGCGTAGCGGAAATCCTTCGTCTCCGACGGCGCGAGGCCCTGCGTGTCCGACAGGTACTTGACGAGGATGCGCCGCTCGTCGTCGCTGATCGTGAGGCCGTGCATCGTCTGCATCCGCGCGATCGTCATCAGCCAGCCTTCGGGCGTCTTGCGCTGGTGGCTGATGCGGCTCCACGAATCCTTCGATTCCGCCGCGTGGCATGCCGCGCATGTCTGGCTCAGGATCGTGTGGCCGTCGCGCGGCGCCTGGGCCTGGGTCTGGGCCTGCACGTGCGCGGCGCCTGACGCGAGCGCCAGCGTCGCCGCGGCACTCGCCGCGCGCATCAACCTGCTGCGTGGAATGAAAGTCTTGAACAAGGCTCTGCTCCTTTACGAGGGGTCTCGAATCGCCCGGCATACGGCTTCGCGGCGCGTGTCGCGCAGTCATCAAGCACAGGCCGTGCCAATCGACGGAATCGCGATTGCGACTAGGAAAACATGCGATTGCACGGCCGAATGCCCGGGAAAATCCCGATTCAAAGTCGCGCCGCAAATCGCTTTGCACGGCACTTTTACGGGGTACGTCGAAATCGGCTGCATCGGTGTCGCGTCTCACGTTGCATGAGAATTCTCAAAATGAGACGCCGCGTGGCGGCAATGGCGCGGCGCGGCGTGCGTGTGACGACCGCCGCGCATCCCCGCGATGCATGCGCATCATGGCCGCCACCGGGCCGACAGCAGGGCCAACATCGCGCCGCACGCTGCCTGCACGCCCCATTGGTATGGAAGCTGCTTCGCGCATCGTCACCTGAACCCCGATGAGCGAGGAGCTCCCATGCAGGCAACGTTGTCGTTACTTCCGCAAACCCAGGCGTTCATCGCACGCACGCCGTCGATGCCGATCGGCGACGCCTGGCTCGGCGCCGCGAGCGGCGCGACCATGGCCGTGCACAATCCGGCGACCGGCGACGCGCTATGCCGTGTGCCGTCGTCCGGCGCGGTCGACGTCGATCGCGCGGTGCGCGCCGCGCGCCACGCGTTCGACGATTCCGCGTGGAGCCGCATGCGGCCGCGCGAACGGCAGAACCTGCTGTGGCGTCTTGCCGATCTCGTCGAGCGCGACGCGCAACAGCTCGCCGAGCTCGAATGCGTGAACAACGGCAAGAGCGTGCAGGTCGCGCGCGTGATGGACGTGCAGCTGTCGATCGATTTCCTGCGCTACATGGCCGGCTGGGCGACGAAGATCGAGGGCTCGACCGTCGACGTGTCGATGCCGCTGATCCCCGACGGCCAGTTCCACGGCTTCATCCGGCGCGAAGCGGTCGGTGTCGTCGGCGCGATCGTCGCGTGGAATTTCCCGCTGTTGCTTGCGTGCTGGAAGCTCGGCCCCGCGCTCGCGACCGGCTGCACGATGGTGCTGAAGCCCGCCGACGAGACGCCGCTGTCGGCGCTGCGCCTCGCGGAACTCGTGCAGGAAGCCGGCTACCCGGCCGGCGTGTTCAACGTCGTCACGGGCACCGGCGCCGAAGCGGGCGCGGCGCTCGCGAACCATCCGGACGTCGACAAGCTGACCTTCACCGGCTCGACCGAGGTCGGCAAGCTGATCGGCAAGGCCGCGATGGAATCGATGACGCGCGTGACGCTCGAGCTCGGCGGCAAGTCGCCGACGATCGTGCTCGACGACGCCGATCCGGCCGTCGCGGCGGCGGGCGCGGCGACCGCGATCTTCTTCAACCATGGCCAGGTGTGCTGCGCGGGCTCGCGGCTGTACGTGCAGCGCAAGCACTTCGACCGCGTGGTCGGCGACATCGCCGGCATCGCGAGCCGGATGAAGCTCGGCAACGGGCTCGACCCGGCCGTCGAAATGGGGCCGCTGATTTCGCTGAAGCAGCAGAAACGCGTCCATGGCTACATCGAGCGCGGCCGCGAACTCGGCGCGCAGCTCGCGTGCGGTGGCGAGCAGTTCGGCCCCGGCTACTTCGTGAAGCCGACCGTGCTCGTCGACGTCGACCAGAAAGGCCCGCTCGTGCAGGAGGAAATCTTCGGGCCGGTGCTCGTCGCGATCCCGTTCGACACCGTCGACGACGCGATCCGCCTCGCGAACGACACGCGCTACGGCCTCGGCGCGAGCATCTGGACGAACAACCTGTCAGCCGCGCACCGGATGATCCCGAAGATCCGCTCGGGCTCGGTCTGGGTGAACTGCCACAGCGCGCTCGATCCGGCGCTGCCGTTCGGCGGCTACCGGATGTCCGGCTTCGGCCGCGAGATGGGCGCGGCCGCGATCGAGCACTACACGGAGCTGAAGTCCGTGCTGATGAACGTCTGACCGTAACATACGCGCCGCGCGCACCTTGCACGCGGCGCGTTGCGCTCGTTGGCGATTGTCCTGTATTCGCAGCGTCGCGCGCCTCGCGAGCGGCCGCTCTCGTGACAACTGATGCGCGTTCCATATGTAAGCAGACCCTAAATGCACGTCGCCCCTCTTCACGCCCCGCATGTCCACGTCCGCGCTGCCGCGTCCCGCGCGGGTCTTAGGTTTTTGTCCGGATGGATTTGCGTCCGGCCTTATGCCAGACTCGCCGGGCGTTTTTGCGTGCGGCCGCCCGGCTTCCGGCGGCCCGACATTCTCCTGAGGAGGGATCACGTGCATGACTCTTTCCCTTCCGGCCAACGGCTTCCGGACCGGCTCCAGACCGCCTCTCTGATCCGCGAACGGCTGCGTTCGGACGGTGTGCTCCCGCAAGGCTACCTGCGGGTCGAGATCGACCAGTCATGGCGGCGCAGCCTCGACCACGGCGTGCGCTGGGACAACGACGCGCTCGTGAACCTGCGCGAATTCTGCAATCTCGACGACCTGCACGGCGCGAACCGGCTACTGCTCGATGCGGCCACCCCCGAACTCGAGTTCCTCGCCGAGCGCTGCGGAAACCAGGGCGTGATCCTGCTGGCCGATGCGCGCGCAACGATCCTGTCGGTCGAAGGCAATGCGGGCCAGCTCGCCGATCTCGGCATCGGCGACATCCATCCGGGCGCGAGCTGGTGCGAATCGCTGCGCGGCACCAATGCGCTCGGCACCGCGCTCGTCGAAGGCCGCCCGGTCGCGATCGACCGCGGCGAACACTTTCTCGGCCGGCTCGGCCGCTTTTCGTGCCGCTCGCTGCCGCTGCACGATCCGCACGGACAGCCGATCGGCGTGCTCGACCTCACGCGCGAAGGCGACCTGCCGCTCACGCTCGACGCGCTGTCGATGCTGATGAGCGATGCCGCGTCCCACATCGAGACGCGACTGTTCGACACGTATTTCCCCGAGCACGTGGTGCTCGTGTTCCATCCGCGCCGCCCGTATCTCGACTCGAGCTGGAGCGGCGTGCTCGCGGTCAGCGAAGACGGCCGCATCGTCGCCGCGAACGTGCACGCATGCGAGCTGCTCGGGCTCGCGCGGGATGCGCTCGTCGGCCGCCGCTGCGAAGGCGCGTCGCTCGCGCGCACGCCGTCGTTCATGACGTTCGCCGAACAGGGCGGCATGCTGCGCGTCGAAGGTGTCGACGCGTCGTTCCACTGCAAGGCGCTGCGCATGCCGCGCACGGCGGCGCCCGTCACCTCCGTCATGCGCGCGCGTGCAACGGCGCCCGCTGCCGCACCGCGCCGTGACGCTGGCGCCGACGGACTCGCCGCGCTCGCGGGCCGCCAGCAGCGCCTGCTGCGCGCGCTGACGATGGCGCGCCAAGGCCTCAACAACGGGCTGCCCGTGCTCCTGCAGGGCGAGACCGGCACCGGCAAGGAAGTCGTCGCCCGCGCGCTGCACGATGCGAGCGCGCGCGCCGGCAAGCCGTTCGTCGCGGTGAACTGCGCGTCGATTCCGGAAGGCCTGATCGAATCCGAACTGTTCGGCTATCGCGACGGCGCGTTCACGGGCGCGCGCAAGGGCGGCATGACGGGCCGGCTGATGCAGGCGCACGGCGGCACGCTGTTCCTCGACGAGATCGGCGACATGCCGCTGCAATTGCAGGCACGGCTGCTGCGCGTGCTGCAGGAGCGCAAGATCGCGCCGCTCGGCGCGGGCGACGAACAGCCGATCGACATCGCGGTGATCTGCGCGACGCACCGCGACCTGCAGACGATGGTGCGCGACAAGACGTTCCGCGAGGACCTGTATTACCGGATCCACGGCGTCAACGTGCTGCTGCCCGCGCTGCGCGAGCGCGACGACGTCGACCTGATCGTCGCCGCGCTGCTCGCCCGGCTCGGCGCGCCGCACGTGACGATCAGCGCGGAACTCGCCGACGTGTTCCGCCAGCATCCGTGGCCCGGCAACATCCGCCAGCTCGAGATGGTGCTGCGCACCGCGCTCGCGGTGCGCGACGAGCACGACGACGTGCTCGGCCTCGATCATCTGTGCGACGGCTTCGTCGACGGCGTGTGTCCCGCGCCGGACGCGTCGTCCGGCTTGATCCGCCGGCACGAGGACGAGCTGATCCGCGAATCGCTCGCGCGCCACGACGGCAACGTCGCGGCCGCCGCGCAGACGCTCGGCATCAGCCGCGCGACGCTGTACCGGCGGCTCAAGCGGCTGTCGCCGTAACGGCGCTTCGCCCCTCGCCCTCCCCCGCCGACGACGCCCGATGCTGAACCTCGTGCTGCGCTTCGTGAAAACCGACGACCGGGCGCAGCTCGCGCGCGCGCTCGGCTGGCTGTACGGCTTCGTGAAGCCGCACCGGCTCGCGATCGCGGGGCTGCTCGCGCTGTCCGCATGCGCGTCGCTGCTCACGCTCGCGCAGCCGTGGCTCACGAAGGAGCTGATCGACCGCGGGCTCGTCGGCAAGGACTTCCGGATGCTTGTCGCAATCGCGCTCACGATGGTGGCCGCGGGGTTCGTCGGCACGCTGCTCGGCGGCGTTAATCGCTACCTGCACACGCAGCTGTCGGGCCGCGTGCTGTTTTCGCTGCGCAGCGCCGTGTACGCGCACCTGCAGCGGCTGTCGCCGTCGTTCTACGGACAGCGGCGCCTCGGCGACCTGCTGTCGCGCCTCGACGGCGACGTCGCCGAGATCCAGCGCTTCGCGCTCGACGCGCTGTTCGCCGCGGTGTCGAACGTGATCGGCCTCGTCGGCACGCTCGTGCTGCTCGTCACGCTGTCGTGGAAGCTGTCGCTGCTCGCGCTGCTGCTGATCCCGTTCGAGATCCTGTGGCTGCGCACGATGCGCCGCAAGGTCGAGCGCGATGCGCGCGCGGTGCGCGAAGGCGCCGCCGACGTGTCGTCGTTCCTCGTCGAGACGCTGCCCGCGATGAAGTTCATCCAGGCCGCCGGCCAGCAGCTGGCCGAGCAGCGCCGCCTCGACGGGCTCGGCGACCACTACATGCGACGGCTGCTGAAGCTGCAGGTGACGGAGTTCGTCACGCAGTCGGTGCCCGGCACGCTGACGTCGCTGTCGCGCGCGGGCGCGTTCATCGTCGGCGGCTACTGGGTGATCGGCGGCCACTGGCCGCTCGGCTCGCTGATCGCGTTCTCGAGCTATCTCGGCATGGCGATCGGTCCCGTGAAAAGCCTGCTCGGGCTGTATGTCGCGCTGCAGCGGATGACCGTCAGCCTCGGCCGCGTGATGGAGCTGCAGCGCGCGCCGGTATCCGTGCAGCCGGCAGCCGTGCCGCGCGCCATGCCGGCCCGCGGCGATCTCGAATTCGACGACGTGTGGTTCGCGCATGACCAGCGCGCGCAGCCGGTGCTGCAAGGCGTCAGCGCACGCGTGCCGGCCGGCAGCAAGGTCGCGCTGTCCGGGATGTCGGGCAGCGGCAAGTCGACGCTGATCGACCTGCTGCAACGCTTCTACGACCCGCAGCGCGGCAGCGTGCGCATCGACGGCGTCGACCTGCGGCTCGTCGATCTCGACGCGTTGCGCCGCCATGTCGCGGTGGTCAGCCAGGACATCGTACTGTTCCGCGGCAGCCTCGCGGACAACATCCGCTATGCGGCCCCGCTCGCGCCGCGCAGCGAGATCGCGCGCGCCGCGCGCGCGGCGCAGCTCGACGAACTGATCGCGACGCTGCCGGGCGGCCTCGACGGCCCGATCGGCGAACGCGGCCAGCAACTGTCCGGCGGGCAGAAGCAGCGCATTGCGATCGCGCGGGCGCTGCTGCAGGACCCCGCGATCCTCGTGCTCGATGAAGCGACGTCGGCCGTCGACGAAGCGACGGAACGACAGGTCATCGCGCAGATCGACCTGCTGTTCGGCGACCGCACGCGGATACTCGTCAGTCACCGCGCATCGACGCTCGCCGGCGTCGAGCTTCATTTCGAGCTCGCGAACGGCCGGCTTGCGCGGCGTACGCGTCAGGATGCCGCGCATGCGTGACGCGCTGCAGGCTGCTGCGATCCGCGTTGGCGTCATCGACAGCGGTTATTCCGCCCCACTCGCGTCGCACGTCGATGCCGCGCAGCGTTTCTGGTTCGAAGACAACCAGACGCTTTGCAGCGGGCCTGCGGAACCCGACCGCCTCGGACACGGCAGCACGATCTGCGCGACGATCGCCGGCGCCGCGCCCGCTGCGCGGCTGAGCGTCGCGCAGGTGTTCGACGCGCGCGGCGTGACGAGCGCGGCGCAGATCGCCGACGCGATCCGCTGGCTGATCGCGCAGCGCGTGCGGATCATCAACCTGAGCCTCGGCGTGCGCGCCGACCGCGACGCACTGCGTGACGCCTGCGCGGACGCGATCGCGCAGCGCATCGTCGTATTTGCGGCGAGCCCCGCGCAAGGCGCGTCCGTGTTTCCGGCGAGCTATCCCGGCGTCGTGCGCGTGACCGGCGACGCGCGCTGCACGCCCGGCCAATGGTCGTGGCTCGACAGCGCGCAGGCCGATTTCGGTGCGGTCGTGTCGGGCGGCGGGCCCGGCGCGCCGGCCGGCGCGAGCATCGCGTGCGCGGCGATGAGCGGCATCGCGGCCCGCTGGTTCGCGCGCCATCCGGACGCCGATGCGGACGCGCTGTTCGCCGACCTGCGCGCCGGCGCAACGTTCACCGGCGTCGAACGGCGCGTGTGCGCGTGATGGCCCGGCCGCACATCGCCGTGCTCGGCGCCGGCCCGGCCGGCGCAGCGGTGGCGCTCGGCGTCGCGCGGCTCGGCTATCCGGTGACGGTCGTCAGCGAATGGCGGCGCTTCGATGCGGTCGAGGGCGTGTCG
This sequence comes from Burkholderia sp. MR1-5-21, assembly GCF_053427715.1. Lineage (NCBI taxonomy): Bacteria > Pseudomonadati > Pseudomonadota > Betaproteobacteria > Burkholderiales > Burkholderiaceae > Burkholderia > Burkholderia sp. MR1-5-21. The sequence goes on along the minus strand of NZ_JBSAXD010000025.1, from coordinate 52,671 downwards.
GCCCGCGTGCTGCAGGGCTTGCAGCATGCGGGCCTGACGCACGCGGCCGCATGCGCATTGCCGCCGTGCGCGCGCACGACGCGCTGGAACGGCGACACACGCACGCTCAATCACGAACACCTGATCGACCGGCGGCGCTTCGATATCGCGCTGCGCCGGGATCTCGCCGACGCCGGCATCGACGTGCGAGAGGCGACGATACGCGCGCTGCAGGCAAACGACGACGGATACGCGATCCGCATCGACACGCCGGCCGGACCGGACGTGCTGCACGCGGCGTTCGTCGTCGAAGCGCGCGGCCGGCTCGCGCCGCTCGCGCGCGACGCGGTGCGCGGCCCGCAGACGCTGAGCCTGCTGAACGTGTGGCAGGGATCGCCGGGCGATGCTGCCTCCGCGATCGAGAGCCTGCCCGACGGTTGGGCGTGGATGGCGCGCCTGCCCGACGGCCGCTGCTACTGGCAGATGACGCTCGACGTCGCGAGCACGACGCTGCCGCCGCGCGACGCGCTGCCCGCGTGGTGCGCGGCGCTGCGCCGGACGCCGCTCGCGCGCGATTTCTTCGGCGGTTGCAAGGGCAATACGGACGACGCAGACGCCGTGCAGGTGGTCGCGCGCACAAGCAGCGCGACGCTGTGCGGCGACACCGGCGGCACGAACTGGCTGCGCGTCGGCGATGCGGCAATGGCCGTCGATCCGCTGTCCGGCAACGGCATTTTCCAGTCGCTGTCGTCGGCCTTGCAGGCGCCCGCCGTCATTCATACGCTGCTCGCGCATCCCGACCGCGCGGCGCTCGCGCGGCGCTTCCACCAGCGTCGCATCGCACACTTGTTCACGCGCTTCGCGCGGATCGGCCGCGACTTCTACGCGCTCGAACAGCAGTGGGCCGACCGGCCGTTCTGGCGCGCGCGCCGCGCGTGGCCCGACGACGCGCCCTCGCATCCCGCGCCGGACTTCCGCGCGCTGACGGTCGAGAAGGCCCCCGTGATCGACGGCGACACGATCGCCGAAGCGGACGTCGTCACGAGCCCCGACCAGCCGCTCGGCATCTGGCATCTGCAGGGCATTCCGCTCGCGCCGATCGTCGACGCGTTACGCGACCAGCCGGCCGCGCAGGTGCTGGCCTCGCTCGCACCGCCGCACGCCGCGCTCGTGCGCCGGTGGCTGGAAACGCAAGGTTATCCGCTCTCACGCGCCTGACGTACCTGACGCGCCCGACGTATCTGACGTTCCTGACGCACCTCACGCACGCTTCCCGTCTCCGTTCGTTGTCTCGACCGCCGGGGCTTCGGCACGTCGTTTCGCACGCGCATCGCGTCTCAATCTGAGACGCGAAATGCGACACGTATTGCGACATGCAACGGACGTCGCGCGTTCTCACGCTGCAGGCGGTCGCGTCAATGCCGAAAACGGCAAGTCAGATCGAACTTCGCGTGCATGCGTTGCCCCGAAAGCGCGCGATGGCACGCCACCTGCTTATCGGTATTGGCGCGGCTGCGATGCATCCGGTCGCGCACCGGACCATCGACCGACTCCCTCTTCAAGCCCGCATTCATGAAAACACGATCGCTTCTCATCTCGGCAGGATTCCTGATCGGCTGCGCGAACGCGCATGCGCAAAGCTCGGTGCTGCTTTTCGGCGTCCTCGACGAGGGCATCAACTACACGAACAACGCCGGCGGCAAGTCGTCGTGGCAAATGACGGGCGGCGAGCTCGCGACGAGCCGCTGGGGCATCAAGGGCGACGAGGATCTCGGCGGCGGGCTGCATGCGATCTTCGATCTCGAAAGCGGCTTCGCGCTCGAAAACGGCCAGCTCGGCTACGGCGGGCGCCTGTTCGGGTACCAGTCGTCCGTCGGCCTGAAGTCGGACAGCTTCGGCACGCTGACGCTCGGTCGGCAGTTCGATACGGTGTCCGACACGATCGGGCCGCTGACCGCGAACGGCAGCTGGGCCGGCTTCCTGTTCTCGCATCCGCTCGACAACGACAATACCGACGCGTCGTTCCATTCGAACAATGCGGTGAAGTACACGAGCCCGACGATCGCCGGCCTGTCCGGCACCGCGATGTACGGGCTCAGCAACGTCGCGGGCGGCTTCGCGCGCAACCGGATGATGGGCGTCGGGCTGAATTACACGTATCAGACACTGTCGGTCGCCGCCGTCTATGAAAACCTGTCCGGCCCCGGCACCACGACCACCGGCGCGCTGACGCCCGACGATACGGGCTTCGTCGCGGGCAACCAGAAGATCTACGGAATCGGCGTGAATTACGGGATCGGCACGGTGACGCTCGGCGCCGTCTATTCGCACGTGAACGTCAGCCAGCCCGATGCGTCGCTGTACGTCGGCAGTCTCGGGCTGTCGAATGCGCGGCTGACGTTCGACAATATCGAGGTCAACGCGCACGTCAATCTCACGCCGGCCTTTCTCGTCGGCGGAATGTACACGTACACCCGCGGCGGGATCGACCAGGCCGGCGTGAAGTCGACGCTCCACTGGAACCAGGCCGGCGCAATGGCGCAGTACCTGCTGTCGAAACGGACGTCGGTCTATACGCAGCTCGTTTATCAGCAGGTCGCGGGCAGCGCGACCGGCACGCCGCTCGACGGCGCGCTGATACCGGGCGGTCCGGGCGCGTCGTCGAACGGGCACCAGATCATCGCTCGCGTGGCGTTGAACCACACGTTCTGAGCGGGCGGACGGCACGGAATGCGTCGTGTGCCCATCCGTGCTGCCGTCGCGGGAGATACAGACGACGCAGTGGTCAGAACCCCTGCATCGTCGACGTCGGATCGGCGACCAGATGCACGACACCGTAGATCACCGCGCCGATCAGCGCGGCGAGGATGATCGCCACGAACGGCAGCATCGTGAAGTTCGCGTTCGCGAGATCCGTCGCATGCGCCTTGCTGTTGCGCACGCCGAAGAAACTCCACAGGACCAGGCGGATCATGCCGAGCAGGTTCATGGCTTTGCTCCTTTCATCGAATCGGTTGACGTCATGGTCGATCCGATCGGCATGCGAAAAAAGAAGCAGATGCGAACGCATTTCGGGTAGCAGGTCCCTGGGGCGCGTTCCCTGTGTCATATGCAAACCGACCCCGTTGGTTCGATGCGTCTACTCGTGCGTACTGACACCCGTCAGCGTGCGCACCCGGTTCTCGTCGGCGGCGAGATCTCGCGAGTTGCCCGAATAGACGATGCCGCCGTCTTCCAGCACATAAGCGTAGTCGCTGATCTTGAGCCCCATGCGCGCGTTCTGCTCCACCAGCAGCACCGAAATCCCCTCGTCGCGCATTTGCGATACGACGCGAAACACCTCGCGCACGAGCAGCGGGGCCAGGCCTTGTGACGGCTCATCGAGAATCAGCAACCGGGGATTGAGCAGCAGCGCGCGGGCAATCGACAGCATTTCCTGCTCGCCCCCGGAGAGCTGGCGCCCGCGGCTCTCCTTGCGCTCGGCGAGGCGCGGAAACAATGCATAGATGCGCGAAATCGTCCACGGCCCGCGGCGCACGAGCGGTACCTTCAGGTTTTCCTCGACGCTGAGATTCGCAAAGATTCTCCGCCCCTCCGGCACATAGCCGACGCCGCTTGCAGCGATCCGGAAGGTCGGCCAGCGCGACGTATCCACGCCGAAGATCGTCACGCGCCCCCGACGCGCCGGTGTCAGGCCCATCAGCGTGCGCAGGGTCGTGGTCTTGCCGGCGCCATTGCGACCGAGCAAAGCCGTGATCTTGCCCTCCTCGACCGCGAGGCTCACGTCATGCAGGATATGGCTCTCCCCGTAGTAGGTATGAAGGCCGTCGGCGACAAGCGCTGCGTTCATGTGGAGTCACCCAGGTAAGCGGCCTGCACGGCTTCGTTCGACGCGATCTGCTGCGGCGCGCCCTCGGCGAGCAGGCTGCCGCGGTCGAGCACCGTGATCCGCTCGGCAAGATCGAACACAACGCGCATGTCGTGCTCGATCAGGACGATCGTCACGTCACGACCGTGGTGCAAGCGGCGGATGAGTTGCGTGATCTCGCGGGTCTCCGGGTCGCCCATACCGGCGGTCGGTTCGTCGAGCAGCAGCAGGCGCGGACGGAGGGCCAGCGCCATGGCGATTTCGGCCACGCGCTGATCGCCATGCGAAAGCTCGCCGACCAGCCGGTCAGCTTTGGCGCCCAGGCCGGTGATGTCGAGCATCTCTTCGACGCGCTCGCGCACCCGCATCCGCTCCGCGCGGCGGGTCCATGTGCGCAGGCGAAGACCAGCCGTCACCTCCGCGCTGATGCGCACGCTCTCGAACACCGTGAGTTCGGGAAAGATCTCGGTGATCTGAAAGGTGCGGGCGATACCTGCTGCAACGCGCCGATCTGCCGGAAGCGCCGTGATGTCGCGTCCGTCGAATACGATGGCTCCTGTCGTCGGCGGGAAAAAGCCGCTGATCAGATTGAAGAATGTGGTTTTGCCGGCGCCGTTCGGTCCGATGATTGCGCGCAACTCGCCTTTCTCGACAGCAAGCGATACGTCCCGCACCGCTGCGAGGCTGCCGAAGCGCTTGCTGACGAGCCTGACTTCGAGAACGCTCATGATTCGCCCTTGCGCCGGATGAAGCCGAGCAGGCCACGCGGGAAAAAGAGCACGATCGCGACGAACAACATGCCGATGAAGGACATCCAGTTGACGGTGATGCTCGACAGATAATCCTGCAGCACGACGAACACCGCAGCACCGACGAGCGGCCCCCAAAAGCTGCGCATGCCGCCCATCACGGCCATCATGACGAAATCGCCGGACTGGCTGAAATGCAGCCCGCGCGGATCGGCGAAATTGTTCAGGAGCGCGTAAAGCGCGCCGGCAAACCCCATGAAGAAGCACGACAGCGTGAATGCGATCCAGATGTGGCGATCGACGGGAATGCCCAGAAAGCGGGCCCGCTGCTCGTTCTCCCGAATCGCGATCATCGTGCGTCCGAACGGCGAGCGCAGGATGAACCCCATCGATCCGACCGCCAGCGCCATGCAAGACAGCACGAAGTAGTAGAACGCGTTGGCGTTCGACAGGATGTCGATGGTCGCAACGCCAAGATGGAGGGGCATGCGTGAAAACCCGCGCAATCCGTCGTCGCCTCCTGTCACCGAGCTCCATTGGAAAGCGATGTAGTAGAAGACCTGGCCGAAAGCGATGGTGACCATCGCGAAGTACACGCCTCGCCGCCGCGCGCAGAGCGCACCCAGCAGCGCGCCGGCGATTCCGCCGAGCAACGTGCCGCACAGCAGCGCGAACGGCGTGCTCGGCGCCGCGAACTTCAACGCGAAGCCCGCGCCGTACGCACCGAGCCCGAAAAAGGCCGCGTGACCGAACGAAAGCACGCCGGTGAAGCCAAGCAGAAAGTTCACCGACATTGCAGCGAGGCCAAGCACCAGCACGCGTGTGCCGAGCGCGGTATAGCCGCCGAGCGGCGGCATCCAGTAGGGGGCGAGCAGCAACGCCGCCCAGATTGCTGCGAGCGCCAGCAGCCGGCGCTGGCGGGACCGTGGCCGTTCGCTCATTCCAGCATGCCCTCTTCGCCTAGCAGACCACGCGGGCGCAGCAGCAGCACCACGGCCATCATCACGTAGATGATCGCCTCGCTCGCCGCGGGCAGGAACACCGCCGTGACACCCGACGCGACCCCGATCAGCAATCCGCCGAGCAGCGTGCCGGTGAGGCTGCCGACCCCGCCGACAATGATGGCGATGAAGCTCGGCATCAGCAACCCGGTTCCCATGGTTGGCTCCAGCCCGAGCTGACCCGCTGCGAGCACGCCGCTCAGACCGGCAAGAAACGCTCCGACCGCGAAATTGAGCGAGCGCAACCGGCCCACATTGATGCCGAGCGCCGCGACGGTTTCAAGGTCGAGGGTGCCCGCACGAATACGGATGCCAAGCCTGCTGTAGCGCAGCAGTATGAACAGCAGCGCCACCGCCACCGTTACCGTGCCGACCATGAACAGGCGGTAGCCCGTGACGAAGAAGAACGTATCGCTCAAAGGCTGCGCCAGCACGGCCGGAACGGTCACCGGTTTGCCTTGGGCGCCCCATATGAAGCGGGTGCCGTCCTCGAAGATGAAAGCGAGGCCGAACGTCAGCAGCAAGCTGTATAGCGGATCGCGCCCGTAGACTCGCCGGATGAGCACCCGCTCGAGGGCGAGGCCGATCAGGGCGACGCACGGCGGCGCGATCAGCAGCGCGCCCCAGAATCCGACGTACGGCGTGATGGTGTACGCAACGTAGCCGCCAGCGACAAGGAAGCCGCCATGGGCGAAGTTGATCACATTGCTCAAGTTGAGGATGAGCGATAACCCGAGCGCCATCAGCACATAGAACGCGCCTATGATCAGCCCGTTGGTGACGTTGAACAGGAGAAGCTGGAACATCGTGCACCGTGCTTGTTATCGTGCGTGCCGCGTACGGGCCTCGCCCGATGCGCTTGCACCGTTCGCTTCCCCACGCACACCCGCCGTTCGCGTCGGGAGCGCCACCCGCCGGTACCGTCCCGGCGCGGCTTCGGGCGTCAGGCGGGCCACTGCAGCTTGCAGCCGGTTTCGCTCTCGGGCGGCGCGGTCTTGTCGCCGGCGACCACGCGTTCGACGCGGAACAGGTCTTCAGGATCGCCGGCCGGCGTGGATAGCGCTTCGCCGACGAACGCCGACGTCATCAGTTGGTGGTCGCCCTTGCGGTAGTAGACCTTGTTGGGCTGCAGCTTGATGTCATCTGCCAGTTCGAATCCGCCCAGCGCTTCAGCAAGCTTTCTGGAATCGAGGGTTTGTTCCTTGTTGGCGATGGCAGCCAGCGTGCGGACCGACGTGTACCCGAACCAGTGACGGGCGGTGGGCACCTTGCCGCCGTTCACCTTGCGGATGTCGGCGACGAACTTCTCGACGCCCGGCACGCCCGGCTGCTTCCAGTACCACTCCAGCATCCAGATGCCGACGCGCGCTTCGGGCGGCATCGACGCGAGCGATTCCAGCTCCTGCTGCAGGCCGGCGACGTGAATATCCTTGCTGATGCCGAACTGTGCGATCTGCTTCAGACAATTGACCATATCGGAGCCTTGCGGCAGCACCAGCAGAACGTCCGGCTTCGCCGCGCGCGCCTTGATCAGATAGGCGGAGAAATCCGTCGTGCCGAGCGGCGTGAGCTCGTTGCCGGTGATCGTGCCGCCCAGCTTCTGCAGGTCGGCCGCCGCGGCCTTCTGCAGGGTATGGCCGAACGCGTAATCCGGCGTGATGAAATGCCATTTCTTGCCGTACTTGGTAAACAGCAGATTGGCGACGGCGTTGGCCTCCATGCTCGTCGTGTTGCACACGCGAAAGACATTCCACTTGCAGTCGCTGCCCGTGATCGTGTCGGTATGGCCGCCGGAGACGATGTGCAGCACCTTCTTCTCGTTGCTGACCTGGGCAATGGCCTGAGCAATGCCTGAATTCACGTCGCCGATGAGAAACGTGACCTGATCGCGTTCGATCAGCTTGCGCGCCTTCTGCACGCCGGTCCCGACGTCGTTCGCCGAGTCCTCCACCAACAGCTCGACAGGCCGTCCGAGGATGCCGCCCCGAGTATTGATCTGCTGAACGGCAAGCTTCGCGCCGATCACTTCGTTCTGTGCGTCTGCAGCATAGACGCCGGTCAACGGGTCGACCATGCCGATTCGCAGCGGCGCCTCGCCGCGTGACTCGATGATGAAGGGAGGCGCCAGTTGCAAGGCCGTTGCGGCGGCAACCGACTTGAGCATGGCGCGACGACTCAAGTTAGGAATGCGACTCGGTGTTTTCATAGGGTTCTCCCTCACCGTTTGTCGATCCGGCGTTCGCGCACTTGCGCTTGCTCCGGTCCCACACAAAGCTGTCGAATCGGTCGATCGCCCAAATGCCTGATCGACGCGTGAGATAGCTCGCGCAATTCAATCTTGGACGCGTCGAATCGAATTCACAATACGCAATACCCCGCTTTGCCGTGACGCCCTCCGACGTCGTCGCACGCCACTGCAGGCGACGCACGTCAGACCGGATCGGCCACACCCGCCCGCCGCCATCGCGGCACGCAAGCCGCACCGGCCAGCAACGACAGCACCAGCACCGACACCGCCAGCACGGTGCCGCCCGTGCCGAACAGCGCGCTGACGCCCGTCGCCACCAGCGCCGCGCTGCCGATCTGACAGAAGCCGACAAGCCCCGACGCCGTGGCCGGATGACCGTGCCCGCCCGCGATCGCGCCCGACACGGCCAGCGACAGCGACGACCCGTTCGCGAGGCTGACGACGCACATCGGCAGGATCACGGCGGCCACCCCGGAGAGTCCGCACCGGTCGACCACGACAAACGCGAGACCGCCCAGCACGAAGCACGCGATGCCGGCCGCGACGATCCGGTCGTACGGCCAGCGGTCGAGCAGGCGCCGGGCCAGCAGGTTCGCCGCGATGATGCCGGCGGTCAGCGGCAGGTAGAGCCAGCCGCGCTGCTGCTCGTTCAGGCCCTGCTGCGCGAACAGGAACGGCGACTGCGTCAGGAAGACGAACCACGCGGCGTAGATCGCGCAGACGATCAGCGTATAGACGCGGAACGTCCGGTCGCGCAGCACGTGCGCAAATCCGGCAAACGGCGACGTGCGGACCCGCGCGCTGCGGGGACGGGTTTCCGGCACGCACGTCACGGCCATCAGCAGCGCCGCGGCCGCGAACGCCGCGACGAACAGGAAGTCGGCGCGCCAGCCGAACGACGCCGCGAGCTGGCCGCCGATCGCGGGCGCCAGCGCCGGCGACAGCGACACCAGCGGATAGACCACCGCGTACACCTTCGCCGATGTGCGCCTGTCGCAGGTGTCGGCAATGAGCGCGCGGCCGATGACGAGCCCCGCTGCCGCACCGGCCGCTTCGACCATGCGCCACGCAAGGAAGTCGGCGAAGCCGGCCGCCGACGCGCAGCCGAGCGAGCCCGCGATGTAGAGCCCGATGCCGGCCAGCAGCACCGGCTTGCGTCCGTGGCGGTCCGACAGCGGCCCATACGCAAGCTGGGCCGCGGCCAGCACCAGCAGATAGGCGGAAACGGTTTGCGGCATCTGCCAGTCGGCAACGCCGAACGCGGTCGCCATGACAGGCATCGCGGGCAGGTAGACGTCGGACGCGATCAGGCCGAACGCGCTGAGCATCGCGACGGTAACGATGAAGGACAAACGTGGCATCAGGGAACTCCATGCACACCGGCAACGCCGGCCGTGCAGTGATTCGAACGGAAACGGGAACGCGAAAGGAAGGCGCCATGTTAGGCAGCCGCCTTTCATGTGAAAATGCATGTAATCGCAGACTCATGCTGCAAATTTGCAGCCCCGACCCGAACACATGAACTGGGACGACGTACGAATCTTTCTGGCCATCCAGCGCGCCGGCACGCTGCGCGGGGCCGCACAGCAACTGGACATCGACCAGACGACCGTCGGGCGGCGGCTCGGCGGCCTGGAGCGCGGCCTCGGCAGCCGGCTGTTCCTGCGGACCACGGGCGGCCTCGTGTTGACGGACAGCGGCCGGCAGGTGCTGCAGACGGCCGAGCAGATGGAACGCCTCGCGGTCTCGTTCGAGCGGCGCAGCGAGGGGGCCGACGAACGGATCGCCGGCGACGTGCGCGTGACGACGACCGACGCGCTCGCGGTCGATTTCGTCGTGCCGGCCATCGAGCGCCTGCAGGTGCGCCACCCCGAGGTGCGGGTGATCCTGAGCACGACCACGCGCTTGCTCGATCTGGCCCGGCGCGAGGCCGACATCGCCGTGCGCACGCTGCGGCCCGAACAGCCCGATTTGATCGTGCGCCAGCTCGGAAGCTGGGAGGTGGGGCTTTATGCGTCACGACGATATCTGGCCCGGCATGGCGAGCCGCAACGCGGCAGCCGCTTCGCGGGCCACGACATCGCGCTCTACCAGCCGGGCGTCACGCAGCAGCAGGACGACATGCTGGCGGGCGAATCGCGGGCGGAAGGACGCGTGGTCGCGGAACTCGATTCCAGCCTGATGCTGGCGACCTTCGTGCGCGCGGGCCTGGCGCTCGGCGAATTGCCCGCCTACGTCGCGCAGCGCGACCCTGAGCTGACCCGGATCTGGCCCGACCGGCGCAGGGCCAGGCCTTATGACGCGTGGCTGGTCCTGCATCAGGACCTGGCGCGCACGTCCCGCGTGCGCGTGGTGGTCGACGCGATCGCCGACGCGTTTGCCGTCTGACGCGCGACGAACGCGTCAGAGATCGAGCACGAGCGGCTCGCCGGCCCCCGCAGCAGGCTGCGCGACGCAGAGCAACGCGCAGCCCGTCTCGACGGTGGCATCCGGTGTCTGCACGTAATCGACCTGCCCCGACAACACGCGGGTCGCGCACGTGCCGCACGCTCCTGATCGGCATTCGAACGGCACGTCGATGCGCTGCGCTTCAGCGAGTTCGAGCAGGCTGCCGTCGGCGGGCGTCCACGCGGTTTCGCGCCCCGTTCGGCGAAACGTGACCGTTGCGACCGTTCCAATCTCGCTGGCCGGCGCACCGGCCGCACGCGCCGGCTTGCGCGTCACGCTCGACGGCCCGAATGCCTCGAAGCGGATCCGCTCGTCGGCCACGTTGAGCGCGCGCAAGCCTTGATACAGATCGCGCATGAACGCGGAAGGCCCGCACAGATAGAAGTCGTAGTCGTCGAACGGCAGGATGCGCTTCAACTGCGCGACATCGACACGGCCCGGTCGCGCGATTCCGCCCGCTTCGTGCCGGCTGTCGAACCAGTGCAGCGACAACCGCGCATCGGCGGCGGCCCGCTGCATCAGTTCCGCCACGAACGGACGGTCGGCCGCCGTGCGTGCGCCATGCACGAAAACCACGCGCCGCGACGGATTGTCGTCGGCCAGTGCGCGATCCAGCATCGCGATCATCGGCGTGATGCCGATGCCCGCCGAGATCAGCACGGCCGGGCGCGGGCTCGACAGGTCGAACGTGAAGTGGCCGCGCGGCGTTTGCGCATCGATGACGGCGCCGGCCTGCGCATGGTCGTGCAGCCACGTCGACACGAGGCCTTCGCGCTTGACGGTGATCCGGTAGCGCCGGCCGTCGGACGCAGCGGACAGCGTGTAGCTGCGCATTGCCGGTGGTTCGCGCCCCGGCATCGCGACGCGGATCGGTACGTGTTGCCCGGCTTCGCAGGTCGGCAATGCGCCGCCGTCCGCCGCCTCGAAATGGAACGAACGGATCGCGCGCGCTTCGTCGACGATGGCGGCAATGCGAAGCGGTCGCCAGGTGGGTCGGGATTCCGCTGGTGCGCTCGTTGCCGCTGACGTATTCGCCACCGCTAGCGCTGTTGCCACCGACACCGGCGAAGCCGGCAGCGTATGCCCACGCCTGCTCGGCGCCAAGCCGTCGACCGACGCGTCGGACGCCGCCATACCGGTGTCATTCACACCGCTGCGCGCGACGCGATCCGCAAACTGCGGCGCCCATTCGACCGTCGACCACCGGAACGGCATGACCGCCGCGCTGCGCCGCACTTCCTGCACGCGATACCGCACGACCCGCTGTGCGCCGTCGAACGACGCGACGAGCGGCCCGTCCCAGACGATCTCGGCCAGCGCCGCGACATACAGCAGGTCGCCGCGCTCGAAATCCACGAACAGCAGGCCCGCACGCGGATCATGCAGCAGGTTGCCGAGCGTGTTGAAGAACCGGTTGCCGCTGAAATCCGGCGTCGTCAGCGTCGATGCATCGTCGACGCGCACGAAGCCCGGCGTCCCGCCGCGATGCGACACGTCCACGCCGCCCGCCGCGCCCGCCTCCGCCGACGTATTCGCGCTCGCGACGAAGAACGTATCGGCGTCGGCAAGCAGCGCGCGATCGGCATCGCTCAGGCGATCCGACCGTTCGACACGGCTCGGCTCGACGCGATCGCGCGGCTCGAACACCGGCGTACGACTCTGGATGTATTTCGCGCAGTTGCCGAAGCTCTGCTCGACGGCGATCGTCAGCGCATGCCCGTCGACGGCCTGCACGACGCCGTTTACGCGATTGCGCCGCCGCGTGTCGAACGCGATGCCGAGCCCGCCGAGTTGCGCGCCGGCCCGCCATGCGCCTTCCAGCGGATCGCCGGGCAATGCGTGGCCGGCGATCCGCAACGTGCGCGGATCGGGCGACGACATGAAACCCGGCGCGCCCACCCGCAACGTCGCCCAAGGCTGGCCGCCCGCGTCGGTACCGCCGAGCACGAAGAACGGCAATTGCGCATAGAACGTCCGGTGCTGGTCGGGCATGAAGCGGCGGATGCCGCGCCGTCCGGCGGACTCCGCCGCATCGGCCACGCCCGCGCGCTGCTGCACCGCGAGCTCACCCGCATGAAACGGCGGGACGTCCAGTTCCCAGCCCGGAATCGCAACAGTCGGCGCAGTCATCGCCAGCCCTCCTGATGAAAGTGACGTGATATGCGCGTCACGCCGCGAGCAAGCCCACCCGCGTCGTCGGCATCGCGACGAACCCCGGCAACGCCTCGACCCGCGCAAGCCACGCGCGAATATGCGGATACGGCGCGAGCGACACGCCGCCTTCCGGCGCATGCGCGATGTACGTGTAGCCGGCAATGTCGGCGATCGTCGGCTGCGCGCCGGCGGCGAACGGCTTGCCCGCAAGTTCCGCGTCGATCGCATCGAACAGCTTGACCGCCCGGTGCTTCGCCGCCTCGTGATCGAGCGGCGCGCCGAACACGGTCACGAGCCGCGCCGCAGCCGGGCCCACCGCGATCGGCCCGGCTGCGAGCGACAGCCAGCGCTGCACGGCCGCCGCGCCGGCCGGATCGTCCGGCAGCCATTGCGCATCGCCGTAGCGCTTCGCGAGATACACGAGAATCGCATTCGAATCGGCCAGCACGAGGCCGCCGTCGTCGATCACCGGCACCTGCCCGAACGGATTCACCGCGAGGAAGGCCGGCCGGCGCTGCTCGCCGGCGCGCAGATCGACTTCGATGGTCTCGAACGGCACGCCGAGAATCGACAGGAACAGGCGCACGCGATGCGCATGCCCTGACAGCAGGTACGAATAGACGCGGATGGGAGAAGCGGGCTTGCCTGCGGCCGACATGGGAACACTCCGGAATCACGCGCCGCCGGGAATCGGCGACGAACGGCCCCAGCGTAGCGCTCGCCGGGCGTCACCAGAAGACGGATAATCAAGGAAACATCATCCTCTCCGACAGGACAATCGACGATGGCGGATCTGCGCGACGTGAACCTGAACCGGCTGGCGATCTTCGTGGCGGTGGTCGAAGCGGGCTCGCTGACGGCCGCGGCCGAGCGGCTCGGCCTCGCGAAGACGGTGGTCAGCACGCACATGCAGCGGCTCGAATCGGAAGTCGGCGCGAACCTGCTCGTGCGCACGACGCGGCGGCTCGCCGTGACCGACGCGGGGCGCGCGTTCTACGACGCGTGCCGCGACATCGTGCGCGCGGCCGAGCATGCGCTCGATGCGGTGTCGTCGGAAACGGGGCCGCTGCGCGGCACGCTGCGCGTGAGCGCGCCGATCGATTACGGCGCGCAGGTCGTCGCGCCGGCGATCGTCGCGCTGCGCGACGCGCATCCGGCGCTCGACGTCGAGCTGATCGCGAACGACCGGCTCGTCGACCTCGTCGCGGACAACATCGACGTCGCCGTGCGGATCGGCCGGCTCGCGGATTCGAACTACCGCGCGGTACAGCTCGGCGAATACGAGAAGTGGCCGGTGGCGAGCCCCGCGTTCGTCGCGCGCTGGGGCATGCCGCGCGACCCGGCCGCGCTCGCGGCGCTGCCGTTCGTGATGCTGTCGTCGCTGCAGCGCCCGCAGACGCTCGAGCTCGAGAACACGCGCGGCGGCAAGACGTCGGTGCGCTGCAGCGCGCACGTCGTGTCGAACACCGCGACCGCGTGCCGCGCGATCGCGCTCGCGGGCGGCGGCTTCGGGCTGCTGACCGATTTTTCGATCGCGGACGATGTCGCAGCCGGGCGGCTCGTGCGCCTGCTGCCTGCATGGCGCTCGCCGCCGGCGGGGATCCACGCGGTGTTTCCGTCGACGCGGCTGCCGTCGCCGAAGGTGCGGGCGTTCATCGATGCGATGCGCGGGAGGATCGGCGAGGCGCCGGCGCGGGTCGCGCATGCACAGACAACGAAGCCGAAGCCTACGACTGGCTGAACGATATCGACAAAATAAACCCGATAAAAATAACAGTCATTCATCATTCGATTCATTTGCTAATCTTCATACCGGTGATATGCATATCGCATTCACCGAATCGGTTCAATTCTCCGCTTTATTCAACCCAGGAGCTTGAATATGCAAACCGCCGCAATTTCATGGGGAACTACCCCGTCGATTCGCGTTTATACCGCCAATGGCAACAAAATCACCGAGCGTTGCTACGACGGGCAGGGCTGGTACACCGGCGCCTTCAACGAGCCGGGCGACAACGTGTCGGCAACGTGCTGGCTGGTCGGCAGCACGATCCATATCCGTGTCTATGCAACGAGCGGCAACTCGACGACGGAATGGTGCTGGGACGGTGAAGGCTGGCACAAAGGCGGCTACACGGGCTGACCACTTGTCGGTATGACGCGGAACCGATCGGGTTTCGCGTGCGTGTCGGCGTAAGATGAATTTACAGTTCGTTTTACGCCGAATACTTTTTGATTCTCGACAATTTCACCGAATCATAAAATCATCCCTGAAACGACATTAATCTGTCACGCGGGCGTGACCTCGAATTGACTCACTGTCAATTCATCTTCGTTATCGATATCCCAGACAGGCGCAGTAAACGACCTTGTCGTTCGCGCATCCCTTATATTCCTGCGAATTTTGTTTGATTCCGGATCGCTGATCGGCTCGATCGTGGTGGAGAATTTCACGACGGCATCTCGTCCCGTTGCGCGGCAGCAGGACCGATGGTCGGCCGAATCCGGACACAAAAAAAATGGGCTCGAACAATCGAGCCCGCGGGGGGCACGACGCCCCGCACATGCCGCGTCAAAATCGTTCTCTCAACGGACACCGGCAGGACGGCCCCCACCCGTCCCGCCGGCCCGTCCGTTCTCCTACCCGCCCAACCGTTTCGCCAGCACCGACGTCATCGCCATCCCCGTATAGGTCGGATTCCACGACCCCGGCGACGGGAACAGCATGCTTCCCGTGCCGTACAGATTGCCGATCCCGTGCACCTTTCCCCATGTATCGGTGACCGAATCGTTCGGCGAATCGCCCATCCACAGCGTACCGGCCTCATGGAACACCATCGACGAATCGATCGACGGCATGTCGGCGCGCCACGTGATGTCGAGCGGCTTGTCGGCCGGTGCATGCATGTACTGCACCGGCGCGCCGGCCGACAGCACGCGCACGATGTCCTTCACCGACTGGTTCATCTTGCGCCGCGCGTCCGCGTCCTGCGGCTGCTCGCGCAGCGTGATGAGGGTCTGCCCGTTGCGCAGGCTCACGCGGTTCCAGCTTTTCGCGCTGCGCTCGCCGAGCATTTCGCCGAGCGCCTGCACGAGCACGTACACGTAGCCCGGTTCGCGGTACATCGCGAGCGACTGCGCGGACGACGCGTCGGGAAGCACGCGGTACAGCAGGTCCTCGTCCTCGGCCGGACGCGGATTGAACACGACCGAAATGTGGTTGTGGAAGAACCGCTCGTCGTCGACCTGGCTGAGCTGGTAATACGCACACACCTGCAGCTGGTCCGCGATCGCCGGGAAATGCCCGGCCGGAATCCGGAACGTCAGCGCCGAGCGGTTGTGCACGCACAGGTTCTTGCCGAGCAGCGGATGCTCGGGCAGCGCGGTCAGGCACAGCGCGGCCGCCTCGATCGTGTTGTTCGCGAGCACGATGCGGGCCGCGCCGACGTCGACGCTGATCGTCCGGTGCTGGTCGGTCGACACGAGCTCGAGCCGCGTGATACGGCCGCCGGCCGCCTGCATCCGCGCGACCGTCGTCAGCGGCACGACCTTCAGGCGGTCGGGGTACGCCTGCGCCAGCGCGACCAGCGTCTTGACCGGCGCGTACTTCGCGAACTGGCCGGGCGCGACGTCCGCGCCGGTCGCCATCGCACTGTCGAGATCCGACGGCATCGTCAGCGGCACCGCGCACGCGATGCTCGCGTTGCCTTCGAACAGCCGCGATTTCGCGATCGTGTCGAGCGTCCCGTTGTCGTTGCCCGTGCATGCGAGGCTGAAGCGCCGCCCGATGCGCTCGCCGGCCGGGTACCACTCGGCGTCGAGCGACGCGACGACCGCGGCCGGCCAGTGCGGGAACTCGTAGGGCCGCGGCTGCGGCACCCACGCGTTCCAGAACAGCGCGCGTCCGCCGACGTACGGCTGCTGCGGCGCAAGCGTGAAATTGCTGTCGCAGATCCACGGCGACACGGCGGGCCCGTACACCGCGTTCACGTACGCAGGCGGCAGGTTCTGCGAGTGATCGGGGAAGAAGATCGAGCCCTTCTCCAGCACGAGCACGCGTCCGTTGCCCGAGCGCATGATGCGCTCGGCAAACGTCGTGCCGTACGCGCCGCCGCCGATCACGACGTAGTCGTACTGCCCCTTCAGATCGTCCCAGTTACCGAGAAAATACTGCGCGAGATTCGACAGCACGGGCTGCGACGCGCCCGTCCGGTCGACCGCCAGAAAGGTTTCGAGGCTCACGATCGCTCTCCTTCACGACGCGCTCACAGGAACACCGCGCGGCTCTGGATCGCCGCCGGCGCCGACATGAAAGTCTGGACCGCATGCGCATGCGCGCCGTCGAGCAGCGCCTTCATCGCCTGCTGCATCGGGTGACGGCTCAGGCCGTAGCGCACGCTGACGCGGTGCGCGTCCCCGGGTTTGAGCCAGAAGGTCTTGAACGGCTGCAGGATGTTCCAGCGGCACGCGATCGCACGTCCGTCGTGATGGCCGTATTCGGTGATCGACGAGATGTTGCCGGGCACCGGCGTCAGGCCGTTCAGATCGGCGACGCATGTGAAGATGTCCTCGGCCGCCATCTGCGGATCGTTGACGCGGAAGCTCCAGGTCTCGACCCACTCCGGCTCGTAGAACGACACGTTCGGCTTGCGCACCGGGTTGAGCGACGGCAGGTTGACGCCGAACGTGGTCTTGAACTTCGGCTCGCCGAACAGCTTCTCGCCCGCCTCGATCGCGACGTCGCTGTCGCACGGCACGTACACGCGGTGATTGCCCATCAGCTTGCTCTGGTCGTCGCCCATCACCCATTGCTCGAAGCTCACTTCCGGCAGCGAGGCCGCCTGCGCGGCCGGAAACGCGACGATGTTGAGCTCCAGCTCCTGCGTGACGCCGATGCAGCTCGCCGGCCATTTTTCGGAGGGCTGATCGACGCCGCCCGAGAATTGCCCGGCATACGCCTGGAAGTTGAACGCAACGGACGCGCGGCCGCCGAACAGCGCCGGACGCAGCGGCGTGTTCTGCAGGAACGGCGTCACCCGGTTCGCGTCGACGAGAAAATGCACGACGCAGTTGATCAGCGATGCGTAGTAGAACGGCATCGTCAGCGGAGCAGGCACGGAAGGCAGTTGGGTGGACATGAACGTCTCCTCGCAAGGTGACAGGCGGTGGTCAGCAGAGTTCAGGAAATGGCCGCATCGGACGCGGCCGGCGGTGCGTATTCGAACGTCGGTGCCGCGTGCAGCCGTGTCGCATGCCCCGGCAGCGGATTGTTCACGAGGCGCAGGAACAGGTCCTTCAGCGTGAACATGCGGCCGATTCCCTGCTGCAGCAGCGCCGGTTCGCCGTTGAACGCGCGCTCGATCGTCCGCAGGAAATCCCAGTACGCGACGTTGAACGCCTGCGCATGCGCGAGGATCTCCGGCGCGTCGCGGTAGTCTTCGAGCTTGCTGTTCGGCCGGATCGGGATCGCCGCGCCCCAGTCGACCTCGAACGGCTTGCCGGTCGGGCCGCTGTCGACGGTGTCCTTCCACTGGTATTCGCGCCCGGCCAGCAGTTCGTTGAACCGGTAGTAATGCGCGACCTCCGGAAAGCTCTTGTAGCGCTCGCGGTTGCCGGTCCAGATCGTGTCGTTCGCCCCTTCGCCCTGGTCGCGGATGGTCTCGAGCGCGAACTGCGCCGACACCTCGTCGGTAATCGGGAACGTCGCGCCCGCGCCGTCGTAGTAGAACCCCTCGCCCACCTGCCGCGACGGTTCGCCGATGAACGTGCGCGCCGCGCCGTAGCGGTGCACGAACGCGGCCAGCTTCGCTTCGATGCGCACGTAGAACTCGCCGATCGTCATGTCCGTCTGCGCCGGATGCGCGTGGAACAGCACGTCGTCGCGCAGCTTGCGCGGCCGTTCGATCGCGCAGCCCTGCACGACCGCGTCGCGCGAGAACCCGAACAGGTTCACCTTGATCCCGTCGATGTCGAACGGCAGCGGCGCCGGATAAGCAGGGATGAACGTCGGGGCGCTCGTCTGCGGCGCGCCGCCGAGCGCGTTCATCACGTTCGCGACGAGCGTCATGTGCAGCATCTCCTCGACGACGACCGAACGCAGCACCTCGACCGCGCGCCAGCTGCTGTTCGGCGCGAGCGTGTAGAGCGCCGTGAGATACGGCGGGATCGTCGCGTGCTCGAGGATCAGTGCCTGCTGCAGGTCTTCCAGCAGCTTCTTCCGGTCGGTGTCGATATCCGTCGAGCCGATCACGTCGGCCAGCTCGCCGAACGTCCGGTCCAGCGTCGGGATGGTTGCGTCGAGGCCGATGTGCGGCAGGTTCTCGAGCAGACTGGCCGCATCGAGGCCGGATGTGCCGGATGTGCCGGATGTGCCAGGCGCGCCGGCCTGTGTCGCCTGGTACGCACGCAGCAGGCGGACTTTTTCCGTGAGGTTCATGCGCTTGCTCCCGTGTGGATGCTCGGTTCGCGGCCCAGCGCCTGTTCGATCCGGTCGGCGGCGAGGAAGCTGAGCGACGCGCCCGTCAGGGTCGGGTTGGACGTGCCGCTCGTGGTCATGCTGCCGCAGCCCACCACGTAGAGGTTGTCGTGATCCCACGCGCGCAGGTCGGCGTTCACGACCGAGTCGTGCCGGTGGCTGCCCATCCGGTGCCCGCCCATGTAATGCCCGGCGCCCTGGTAGTTGAACGTATGCCCCCGATACGAGAACTTCGGCTGCTTGTCGAACGTTTCCGTACGGTCGTCGATGCCGCACAGCTTGAAGATGCGATCGGACACCTGGCGCGCCAGCGCGAATCCGGCGCGGGTGTAGTCGCTCACGTCGTAATGGATCACCGGCCGGTAGTTGCCGAGGACGTCGCGATACCGGTTGTCGATCTCCATCCGGTTGCCGGCTTCCGGCAATTGTTCGACGAGAATCCCGAAGCGCACCTGGCGCGTCACGCGCTCGACGAGTTCGCGTTGCAGCCTGCGCCCCCAGTAGTGGCCGTCGACGAACTCCTGCACATCGCTCGCCGGCGCGGCCTTCGGCCAGCCCCAGCCTTCGTTGCCGATCTCGATGCGGAACGACGCGGTGTGATCGCGGAACGCGCCCCAGCGCATCCCCTCGATGCCCGACGTCGCGATCGGTCCGCGGAACGGCCACACCTGCCGCGGCGCGAGCCCCCAGGTGAGCAGCTCAGGATGATCCATCAGCCCGACGCCGACGAGCCCGCTGCTGTTCGCCGCGTGCGACGCGAGCAGCAGCTTTGCGTTTTCCACGGGCGCCGCGCACAGCACGACAATGTCGCCGCGCGCGACGAAGGTCTGGTAATTCGACTCGCCGGGCTTGAGATAGCTCTTGACCGTCACGCCGGTGATGCGGCCGTTGCCGCGGTCGATTGTCAGCTCGCTCGCCACGCACTGCGTGACGAGCGTCACCCAGTCGCCCGGGCTCGCGACGAGCGTCTTCATCGCGTTGTACTTCGCCTGCACCGGACAGATCGGCACGCAGCTCGTGTTGCCCATGCAGCGATGCCCGATCGCGCGCGAACTCACCGAGCCGACCGGCGCATAACCGTTGCCGCCGTCGTACGCGGCATTCGGCACACCGTTGCGGCCGGCCGGCGTGCCGATCACGTCGAGCGGATGCGCGCCGTCGCCCGGATCGTAGGTGCGCCCCTTGAGCCCGTCGGCGAACATCTGGTCGACGAGGCTCGGCGGCAGGCCGTGCATCGGATACACGTAGCCCTGCGGAAAGCGCTGGCCGTGATAGGCCTGCTCCTCGACGTTCGCGGACACGCCGAGCTCGCGTTCGGCCAGTTCGTAGTAGCGCGAGAAGGTGTCGTACGACAGCGGCCAGTCCTGCGCGACGCGGTACAGGCTGTGCATCCGGAAGTCCTCGGGCAGCATCCGCAGCGACGTGCCGAGCCAGTGCAGCGTCGTGCCGCCCGCATAGCGCGTGTAGGTGCTGCGGTACGGCAGCGGGCCGCGCTGCACGAAGTAGCCGCCGTCCGTGTTGTCGTGCTCGGGAACGACCTCGATCTGCAGTTCGTTCGGCTGCGGCGCGTTCGGGTTGTTCGAATACGGCGCCTGCGGCACCTTCGCGAGCGTCGCGTAATAGGTTTCGAGGAATTGCGTGTAGTGCGTGAAGTTCAGGCCGGAGCCGGTGCCGGCCTCGAGCAGCAGCACACGGCGTTTGTGCTCGGCCAGCCGGCGCGCGACGATGGCCCCCATGATGCCCGCGCCGACGATCACCACGTCGTAATGGCGCGCAAGCGCACTCTGCGCTGCTTCGATCTTCATGCTGGATTCCCCGGTTGAGCCGGGCACGGCCCGGCGAGACAGGCGAGACAGGCGAGACAGGCGACGCAACGGACGGCGGACGGCGCGCAGCCGCCCGGCTCAGCGTAGCGGCGGAGCCGACGGCGGCACGGACCAGGCGGCCCAGCCCTGCTGTTTGGCGCCCGGCGGATGGGCGCCGACCAGCGGCCAGACGAGCGCCTCCTGATAGGTGCGCGCGGAGATCACGCTGTCTTCGTCCGGCTGGCCGGCGGGCAGGTGCTCCTTCCGCCAGGCGTCGGGCAGCTTGGACCACGAGCCGGTGTACCAGGCACTCAGCAGGTTGCGTGTCAGCGCGCCGTAAACGCCGTGCAGCAATGCGTGCATGGCCTTGTCCTTGTCCGGGCCGTCGTTCGGCACCGCGGCCAGCTTCGTCATCCATTCGTCGAAGATCTCGCCGCCGACTTTCGCGACGAAGAAATCGCACAGGGTTTCGCCCATGCCGGTACTGCGCAGCGTGAACTGCGTGAATTCGAGAACTTTCGCGCTGTTTTTCATGAAAACCGAATGGCGCTGCGAATCGCCATTGCGATGCCCGGTATTTTCATTATTCATTTTCCAGACCCGTTCCGAATATGAATGAATCAACGGTTCACCGGTGAACCTGCGAACCGTACCCCGTTCCATCGTTCCCGAAACAGACACGCCGGCGCACGGCCCGCGATGCCGCGCGTCGCCCGCAAACCGGCGGCCAGCCGCCGGCAAGCAGGCGTACCGACGCGCGCCCGGCCCGACATGGCGGGCCGGACAACGTATCGATGTCAGACAGTGACGCGCGCAGCCACCGCAACAGGTGGCGCGCCAGGCATGAACATGAATTGGCCCCCGATATCCCCTCGCTTGTTCCTTCTTACGGCAGCGTAATCATTCGAATAAGCCTTATCTGCGTCAGGACAATATATTCAACGGGTCAGCGGAAATCAATGTGATTTGCGCATTGTTTTTCCATTCACTTTTATGACACTTTTAATCCGATTGCCGATCCGGACGACTGGCTGCGACACCTGATCGCGCGCCAATTTCGCGCCGCCGTGCCGACGCATCGACGGCGCCGGACCTGCCTGATCCGGCGCCACTTCGTCATGCATCCCGCTCATGCGCACCATGAGAACTTATCGATTGTTTGCCGCCGGGATCGACGCCGACAATCCGCTCAATGCAACGCGCCCCGCTGCGTGGCCCAGACATCCCTTCAGCGTCAGCGACACCGATCCGTCAGCGCCGCGTCGCGGGCGATTCACCGTCCTGATTCCCACTCCTAACCGGCCCGTCACGAACGATGAACCATCCGGCACCCTTTCCTTGCATCGCCGAGGCCCGCCAGGCCTCGCTCCCGCCCGCCCCATCTTCCGAGCGCACGTGCGGCGAAGCCCTCGTCGGCCTGCTCGAGCGCTACGGCGTCGAATGCGTGTTCGGCATTCCCGGCGTGCATACCGTCGAGCTCTATCGCGGCCTCGCCGCGTCGCCGATCCGTCACGTCACGCCGCGTCACGAACAGGGCGCCGGCTTCATGGCGGACGGCTACGCGCGTGTGACGGGCCGCCCCGGCGTGTGCTTCATCATCACCGGGCCGGGGATGACCAACATCGCCACCGCGATGGCGCAGGCCTATGCGGACTCGATCCCGATGCTCGTGATCTCGAGCGTCAACGCGCGGCGCGAACTCGGCAGCGGCGACGGACGCCTGCACGAGCTGCCGTCGCAGCGCGACGTGTTCGCGGGGCTCACCGCGTTCTCGCACACGCTGCTCGATGCAGCCGACCTGCCGCAGGTCCTGGCCCGCGCGTTCGCGGTGTTCGAAGGCGCGCGCCCGCGGCCCGTCCATATCGAGATCCCGCTCGACGTGATCGTCGCGCCGGCGCGCGACATGCGGATGGCGCCCCCCGCGCTGCCGGCGAAGCCGGCGCCGAACGCACACGCGCTCGCCGCGGCCGCCGACCTGCTCGCCGACGCGCGCCGGCCGCTGATCCTCGCCGGCGGCGGCGCCGTGGAGGCCGCCATCGAGCTGCGCGAACTCGCCGAGCGCCTGCAGGCGCCCGTCGCGCTGACGATCAACGCGAAGGGCCTGCTGCCGGCCGGCCACCCGCTGCTGCTCGGCTCCACGCAGTCGCTGCCCGCGACGCGGGCGGCGGTGCGCGACGCCGACGTCGTGCTCGCGGTCGGCACCGAACTCGGCGAAACCGATTACGACGTGACGTTCGACGGCGGCTTCGCGATCGACGGGCAACTGATCCGTATCGACATCGACGCGCAGCAGCTGATGCGCAACTTCCGCGCGGACGTCGCGATCGCGGCCGACGCGCGGCTCGCGCTCGGCGCGCTGTCGATGCGGCTGCACGAACGGCCGCTGCCGGCGCCACAGCCCGGCTGGGGCGCGTCGCGCGTGGCGGCGGTGCGCGACGCGATCGCGTCCGGCCACGATGCGCCGACGCGCGCGCAGGCACGGCTGATCGACACGATCGTCGCGGCGCTGCCCGGCGCGATCGTCGCGGGCGATTCGACGAGCCCGGTCTACGTCGGCAACGTCACGCACGACGCGCCGGCGCCGCGTGCGTGGTTCAACTCGTCGACGGGCTACGGCACGCTCGGCTACGGGCTGCCCGCCGCGATCGGCGCGAAGCTCGCGGCGCCCGCGCGCCCCGTGGTCTGCCTGATCGGCGACGGCGGCCTGCAGTTCACGCTGCCGGAACTCGCGAGCGCGGTGGAGGCGAAGCTGCCGGTGATCGTGATCGTGTGGAACAACCGCGGCTATGGCGAGATTCGCAAATACATGGTCGCGCGCGACATCACGCCGGTCGGCGTCGATCCGTACACGCCCGATTTCATCACGCTCGCGCGCGGCTTCGGCTGCGCAGCGCACGCGGCTGCCGCGCCCGGCGAACTGGCCGGCGCATTGCGCGACGCCGCCGCGCGCGCGATCCCGACCGTGATCGAGATCGACGAGGCCGCATGGTTCAGCCA
Source organism: Burkholderia sp. MR1-5-21 (assembly GCF_053427715.1). Lineage (NCBI taxonomy): Bacteria > Pseudomonadati > Pseudomonadota > Betaproteobacteria > Burkholderiales > Burkholderiaceae > Burkholderia > Burkholderia sp. MR1-5-21. The sequence continues at coordinate 28,947 of NZ_JBSAXD010000025.1, read as the reverse complement.
GGTGCAACGATGAGCACGGCACCCGATCTCGCGTTCGATCCGCCGCTGCACACGCGTCACTTCATCGACGGTGCGTGGCGCACGAGCTTCGACGGCGCGACGCTGCCCGTCGTCGATCCGTCGACCGAAGCAGTCATCGCCGACGTCTGCGCGGGCGGCGAGGCGGACGTCGAGCGCGCGGTGCAGGCCGCGGCGCGCGCGTTCCGCGGCTGGAAGCGCACGACCGGCGCCGCGCGCGCGGCCCTGCTCCGCGCGATCGCGCGCGGCGTCGACGCGCGCCGCACGCGGCTCGCGACGCTGCAGTCGCTGAACAACGGCAAGCCATTCGCCGAAGCGCAACTCGACGTCGCGGACGTGATCGCCACCTTCGATTACTACGCGGGCCTCGCGGAACGTCTCGACTGCGATGGCGAAGCCGCCGTCGACCTGCCGAGCGCCGATCATCGCGCATGGATCCGCCGCGAGCCGGCCGGCGTCGCCGCGCTGATCGTGCCGTGGAATTTCCCGATGGTGACGACCGCCTGGAAACTTGCGCCCGCGCTCGCTGCGGGCTGCACGGTGGTGCTGAAGCCGTCGGAGATCACGCCGTTGCCGGAGCTCGAACTGGCCGCGATCGCCGCCGAAGCGGGGCTGCCGCCGGGCGTGCTGAACGTCGTGACCGGCACCGGCATCGAGGTCGGCGCGCGACTGTGCGCGCATCCGCTCGTCGCGAAAGTGTCGTTCACCGGCAGCACGGCGGTCGGCGCGCAGGTGATGAAGACGGCCGCCGACACGATCAAGGGCGTCGGCCTCGAACTCGGCGGCAAGTCGTCGATCGTCGTGTTCGACGATGCCGATCTCGATCTCGCCGTCGAGCTGGTCGCGGGCGGCGGCCTGTTCAATGCGGGGCAGATGTGCTCGGCAACGTCGCGCGTGCTCGTCGCCGCGCCGCTCGCCGACGCGCTGATCGCACGCCTCGGCGAGCGGATCGACGCGACCGTCGTCGGCCCGCCGTTCGCACCCGGCGTGCAGATGGGGCCGCTGACGAACCGCGCGCAATACGAGCGCGTGAAGCACCACATCGCGCAAGGCAAGGCCGACGGCGCGCGGCTCGTGACCGGCGGCGACCCACCCGACGGGCCAGGCTATTTCATCCGCCCGGCGCTGTTCGCCGGCGTGCCGGCCGGCAGCGCGCTGTGGCGCGAAGAGATCTTCGGCCCGGTGTTGTGCGTGCGCACGTTCGATACCGAAGACGACGCGATCGCGGCCGCCAACGACACCGAATACGGGCTCGTCGCGACCGTCGTCACGCGCGACCTGGCACGCGGCAAGCGCGTCGCCGACGCGCTCGAAGCGGGCGTCGTATGGATCAACACGCCGCAGCTGATCTATCCGCAAACGTCATGGGGCGGCTACAAGCGCAGCAGTGTCGGGCGGGAGCTCGGCCCGTTCGGGCTGGCCGCGTTCCAGGAAGTGAAGCAGGTGATGATGCCGGCCCGTTGAGGCCGGCCGCCGGGGGACCGGCGCATGAGTTTATGTCATGCCGCGCATGCAGAGATTTCGTTTGTTGCGGAAATTTGACCTCCCTACAGTTCATTCACACCCCGCGCCGCCACCTGGCGACCGGCATCGAACCACACGGCATCGTTCATCAGGAGACGGCCATGCAACACTTCAAGGCGGGCAGAAGGCAGGTGATCAAAACCCTCGGCACGGCACTCGCCGCATCCGCCCTTCCGATGCCGTTCATCAGTACTGCGAAGGCACAGTCGAACAGCTTCGCGGGCAAGACGCTGCGCCTGCTCACGTGGTCTGACGATACGGGAGCGGCCGCGCTGCGCAACATCGCGGAGACCTTCAGCAAGCAGACCGGTGCACGCGTGATCGCCGATCGCGCGGACGGCACGTCGGGGATGGTCGCGAAGGTGAAGGCCGCCGGCGAGCGGCCGACCTACGACGTGATCACGCTCGCCGGTGTCGGCGCGGCCGGCCTCGCGGACGCGGGCCTGCTCGCGAAGCCCGACCTGAACAAGCTGCCTAACCTGAAGGACGTCGCGCCGCAGTACCGCACGGGCGCGAACGGCTTCGGCATCGGCTACCTGCTGTGGTCGGACGGGCTGATCTACAACACATCGACCGTGAAGGCCGCGCCGTCGAGCTACGAAGCGCTGTGGGATCCGAAGTATGCGGGCCGCCTGTTCCTGCCGCCGCCCGAGTGGGCCGAAGCGGTCGACCTTGCGATCATCGCCGCGAAGCTGGCCGGCGGTTCGCAGCAGAACATCGATCCGGGGTTCAAAAAGCTCGCGCAGCTGAAGGATCGCGTGATGACCCTCGGCGAGAACCCGAACCAGGTCGCCGACCTGTTCCGCACCGGGTCGCTCGATATCGGCGGCATCTACTCGCCCGCGTTCTTCCCGGACCAGATCCGCAAGCCGGAATACCGGATGGGCGTCACGTACGGGATGAAGGAAGGCTTCGCGACGCAACTGATGTTCACGGTGATTCCGAAGGCGCACCCGGGCGACCTCGACCTGATCCATGCGTTCATCAACCATTCGCTCGACGCGGGCGTGCAGGGCCGGATGGCGGCCGATGTGCTGAACGGCCCCGTGAACGGCAAGGCCGTGATCCCCGCGGAAAGCCGCGCGTTCGTGCCGTCGCCGCAGCAGATCGCGGAGAAGGCCGTGCTGCACGACGACAAGGCGCTCGCGCTCGTCCAGCCCGCGTGGATCAAGCGCTATACGGGCCTCTTCTCGGCATAACGACATGGCTTCCCTGTCCTCCCCCCGCGATGCAGCGCCGGCCGCCGCCGCACCGGCCGGTGCCGGTTCCGGCGCCGGGCCCGCGCTGCCCGGCGTGCCGCCCTGGCTGCTGCTCGCGCCGATCCTCGCGTTCCTCGCGGTGCTCGCCGCCGCGACGCTGACCGTGCTGCGGATGAGCATCGGCGTGTCCGGCGACGAATGGCGGACCTTCACGCTGCAGAACTACATCGATCTCGCGGACCCGTATTTCACGAAGTCGCTGTGGCTCACGCTGCGCCTCGCGTTCCAGAGCATGGTGTGCGCGGTGCTGCTCGCGATCCCGGTCGCGCTCGCGATGGCGCGCACCGAATCGCGGCTTGCGCGCCGGCTGCTGCTCGCCGGCGTGCTGCTGCCGCTGCTCGTGAACCTGCTGCTGCAAGGCTATGGCTGGCTCGTGATGCTCGGCCCGGCCGGGCTGCTCAACCGCGCGCTGCTGGCCACCGGCGTGATCGAGCGGCCGCTGCAGCTGCTGTACCGCGAGCACGGCGTGCTGCTCGGGCTGATCCAGACCGCGTTCCCGCTCGCCGTGCTGCCGCTGTCGAGCGCGCTGCGCGCGGTGTCCCGCGCGTACGACGAAGCCGCCGCGACGCTCGGTGCGAGCCGCTGGCAGACGCTGCGGCACGTGACGCTGCCGCTCGCAATGCCGGGGCTCGTGTCCGGCGCGCTGCTCGTGTTCGCGTACAACGCCAGCGCGTTCGCGGTGCCGCTGCTGCTCGGCGGCCGGCGCGTGCCGATGCTCGCGGTGCTCGTGCACGACCAGGTTGCGCCGCTGCTCAACTGGCCCGCCGCATCGGCGTCGGGGGTCGTGCTGATGGGCGCGACGCTCGTCGTGATGGCCGTTTCGCAGCGCCTCGTGCGCGCCCTGCAACGTACCGACGAGGTGAACCGATGAATGCCCTGCTGCTGCGCGCGCCGATGCCCGGCCGTCTCGGACGCGTGACGGGCGCGCTCGCGACGCTCGTGCTGTTCCTCGCCGCGCTGCCGATTCTGACGATGATCACGATGTCGTTCGGCACGTCGGGCACGCTCGAATTCCCGCCGCGCGATTTCAGCCTGCATTGGTACCGCGCCGCGTGGCAGACGTTCGTGTCGGCCGATGCGGGCAGCGCGCAATCGATGGGCGCCGCGTTGACGACGAGCCTCGTCGTCGCGATCGCGACGATGCTGATCGCGACCGCCGTGTCGGTGCCCGCGGCCTACGCGCTGTCGCGCTACCGCTTCCGCGGCAAGACGCTCGTCGAGCAGCTCGTCGCGCTGCCGATCGTCTATCCGCTCGTGATGCTCGGCCTCGCACTGCTGATCGTGTTCAACGCGCTGCCGGTGGAGCTCGGCATCGTGCGGCTCGTCGTCGCGCACGTGATCCTGACGCTGCCGTTTACCGTGAAGAACTGCGCGGCCTCGGTCGCGTCGATCGGCCCCGACTTCGAGGAAGCCGCGTGCCTGATGGGCGCGAGCCCGCGCCGCGCGCTCGTCGACGTCGTGCTGCCGCTGATGCGGCCCGGCATCCTCGCCGGGATGCTGTTCGCGTTCATCGTGTCGTTCAACGAATTCACCGTGACGTTCTTCCTGTACAGCATCGACACGATGACATTGCCGGTCTGGCTCTACAGCCGCACCGTGTCGTCGCTCGACCCGACCGTGTTCTGCTTCGCCGTGTTCACGGTCGCGATCGACTTCGCGCTGATCTGGATGCTCGAAAAACTCGTCGGCGACAAGGGCGTCGCGCTCTGACGCGCACTGCTCCGCCTTCGCCCGTGCAAGGAACCCTCATGACCCAGCTCATCCTCCAGAACGTGACGAAACGCTTCCATCAAGCGCATGCGGTCGATCACGTCGACCTGTCGGTGCCGGACGGCAAGCTCGTCTGCTTTCTCGGCCCGTCGGGCTGCGGCAAGACCACGCTGATGCGGATCATCGCCGGCCTCGAGACGCCGACCTCCGGCACCCTGACGTTCGCCGGCCGCGACCTCACGCACGTGCCGGCCAACCGGCGCGACTTCGGGATGGTGTTCCAGTCGCTCGCGCTGTTTCCGCACATGACGGTCGCGCAGAACATCGCGTATCCGCTGCGGCTGCGCAAGACGGCCAAGGCCGCGCAGACGCAGCGCGTCGCCGAGCTGCTGGAACTGATCCAGCTTCCGCACATGGCGGACCGGCTCGTCACGCAACTGTCGGGCGGGCAGCGCCAGCGCGTCGCGATCGCGCGCGCGATCGCGTCGTCGCCACGCCTGCTGCTGCTCGACGAGCCGTTGTCGGCGCTCGACGCGAAGCTGCGCGAGGCGATGCAGGTCGAGATCCGGCTGCTCCAGCAGCGGCTCGGCATCACGACGATCATGGTCACGCACGACCAGCGCGAAGCGATGACGATGGCCGACGAGATCGTCGTGATGGAGAACGGCCGCATCCAGCAGGTCGGCCGGCCGCTCGACATCTATCGCGATCCGGTCAACGAATTCGTCGCCGATTTCATCGGCCTCGGCAACATCCTGCCGGTCGCGTGCGACGGCGACGACGGCATCGTGCTGCCGGGCGGACAGCGGCTCGCGATCGGGCGCGCGCCACGCGCAGCGGACGCCGTACGCCTGCTGATCCGCCCCGAGGACGTGTGCGTGCGCACGGCCTCGGCGCAGCAGGCCGGACCGAACACGCTCGCCGGCACGATCACGTTCGTTCGTGACGTCGGCGCGTCGATCGAAGCGACGATCGATTGCCGCGGCTTCACGCTGACGGCCGCGACGACGCCGCGCGAAACGCCCGTCCTGCATGTCGGCATGCCCGTCGTCGCCGAACTGCCCGCGCACGCATGCAAGCTGATCGCCGCACGCGGCGCATGACACCCATTTCCCCCCAGCGCAGCAACGAGGACCTCACCATGAACGCATCGACCCAAGCCGCCCGTCTCGTGCGGCACCTGCTCGCCCGCCTCACCGTCGCCGCCGCCTTCACCGGCGTAGCGAGCCTCGCCGCCTTCGCGCCGCTCGCACATGCCGACACGCTCGACACGATCGCGAAGTCCGGCGTCGTGCGCATCGGCGTGTTCGAGGACTACCCGCCGTTCGGCTCGATCGGCCCCGACATGAAGCCGCAGGGCTATGACATCGAGATGGCGAACCTGATCGGCAAGGCGCTCAACGCGAAGGTCGAACTCGTGCAGGTCACGGGCGACAACCGGATGGCGTACCTCGCCGACCGCAAGACCGACATGCTGCTGTCCGTCGGCCAGACGCCCGAGCGCGCGAAGGTGATCGACTTCTCGAACGCGTATGCGCCGTACTACCTCGCGGTGTTCGGCCCGAAGTCGCTGGCTGTGAAAGGCACCGCCGATCTCGCCGGCAAGTCGGTCGCGGTCGCGCGCGGCACGCTCGAGGACCTGAGCGTGAGCAAGGTCGCGCCGCCGTCCGCGACCATCAAGCGCTTCGACGATCCGAACGGCGCGATCGCCGCGTTCCTGTCGGGCCAGGCGCAACTGCTCGTCGTCGGCAACGACGTCGGCGCGACGATCATCGCGCGCCACCCGTCGATCGATCCCGAGCAGAAATTCTCGCTGTTCAGCTCGCCCGACCACGTCGGCCTGAACAAGAACGAGCCGCGCCTGATGCAGAAGGTCAACGATGCGATCGCAAGCGCGAAGAAGAACGGCACACTGAACGCGCTGTCGCAGAAGTGGCTGCACGCGGCGTTGCCGGCGGACCTGTGATGCGACGCGCGTCCGCCCCGCACTCACGACGAAAGGTGCCGCGATGAGCTATGTGTTCGATTTCAGCGACTTCGGCCTGTATGCGGGCATGCTCGCGCGCGGGGTCGGCGTGACGCTCGGCCTCACCGCGGTGTCCACCGTGCTCGGCGGGCTCGTCGGCACGGCCGGCGCGTGGGCGGCGATCGCGGGGCCCCGCTGGGCGCGCGCGCTCGTCGCGGCCTACGTCGAGCTGATCCGCAATACGCCGTTCCTGGTCCAGCTGTTCTTCATCTTCTTCGGGCTGCCCGGGATCGGCATCCACATCGACGAAGGACAAGCGGCCGTGCTGGCGATGACGGTCAACCTCGGCGCCTACGCGGTCGAGATCCTGCGTGCGGGCATCGATTCGGTGCCGCGCGGCCAGGTCCAGGCCGCGCTGGCGCTCGGGCTGCACGGCAGGCAGGTGTTCGGCCAGGTCGTGCTGCCGCAGGCGCTCGCCAACGTGTACCCGGCGCTGCTCGGCCAGGTGCTGATCGTGATGCTCGGCTCGGCCGTCGTGTCGCAGATCTCCGTGCCCGACCTCACGTACGCGGCGAACTTCATCCAGTCGCGCAATTTCCGTGCGTTCGAGATCTACATCGTCGTCACCGCGATTTACCTGTTCCTGTCGATCGCGCTGCGCGTGCTGCTCAATCGCGTCGGCCGCAGGCTGTTCGCGGGCCGCACACCGCATGGCGCGGGCAGTGCGAGTCGGCGCCCGCGCGCCGCCCGCTTCACGTGGCGCGCCCGCGCCTCCGAAACCGCCCTCTCGACGGAGCGTGCAAGATGATCGAGTTCACCACCTGGGACATCGCGTGGAACCTGCTGCTCGCCGCGCGCTGGACCATCCTGCTGTCGCTGATCGCGTTCGCCGGCGGCGGCCTTGCCGGGTTCGTGCTGCTCGCGATGCGCGTGTCGCCGGTGCCGGCGCTGCGCCGCTTCGTGAACCTGTACGTCGAGCTGTTCCAGGGCACGCCGTTGCTGATGCAGCTGTTCCTCGGCTTCTTCGGGCTACCGCTGCTCGGCATCGACGTGTCGCCGTGGGTCGCCGCGTCCGTCACGCTGACGCTGCATGCAAGCGCGTATCTCGCCGACATCTGGCGCGGTTGCGTCGACGCGGTGCCGCGCGGCCAGTGGAGCGCGGCGGCGAGCCTCGGCATGACGTGGACGCAGCAGCTGCGCTACGTGATCTGGCCGCAGGCGTGGAAGATCGCATTGCCGCCGACGGTCGGCTTTCTCGTGCAGGCCGTCAAAAGCACCGCGCTCACGTCGATCATCGGCCTGACCGAATTGACGAAGACCGGCAACATCATCACCAACGCGGTGTTCAAGCCGTTTCCGATCTACGCGATGGTCGCGCTGCTCTACTTCGCGATGTGCTTCCCGCTGACGTGGTACGCGCGCGTGCTCGAACGCCGCTATCGCGTCGCGAAGGCCCGCTGAACGGCGCCGCGCGCCCTCCTCTCCACGATGCAGGTTCTGAAATGATTTCCATCAGCAACGTTTCGAAGTGGTACGGCCCGTTCCAGGTCCTCGCCGATTGCACGACCGAGGTCAAGAAGGGCGAGGTGGTGGTCGTCTGCGGGCCGTCGGGCTCGGGCAAGTCGACGCTGATCAAGACCGTGAACGGCCTCGAGCCGTTCCAGCAGGGCGAAATCCTCGTCAACGGCCAGTCGGTCGGCGACAAGAAGACAAACCTGTCGAAGCTGCGCTCGAAGGTCGGGATGGTGTTCCAGCATTTCGAGCTGTTCCCGCACCTGTCGATCACCGAGAACCTGACGCTCGCGCAGGTCAAGGTGCTCGGCCGCAGCAAGGGCGAGGCGAACGACAAGGGGCTGAAGCTGCTCGACCGCGTGGGTCTCAAGGCGCACGCGCACAAGTATCCGGGCCAGCTGTCCGGCGGCCAGCAGCAGCGGGTCGCGATTGCGCGCGCGCTGTCGATGGACCCGATCGCGATGCTGTTCGACGAGCCGACGTCCGCGCTCGACCCCGAGATGATCAACGAAGTGCTCGACGTGATGGTCGAACTCGCGAAGGAAGGGATGACGATGATGGTCGTCACGCACGAGATGGGCTTCGCGAAGAAGGTCGCGCATCGCGTGATCTTCATGGACAAGGGGGCGATCGTCGAGGACGACCGCAAGGAAGCGTTCTTCGCAAATCCGCGGTCGGACCGCGCGAAGGACTTCCTCGCGAAGATCCTGCACTGACCACGGCGGCGATCGGCCGACGCGCCCCCGCCCCGCGCGCGCATGCAGCACGCCGCGCCGATCGCCCGCTCCACGCCGGGACCCGCCACGATGAGACGACTTCCTTCCTTGAACGCGCTGCAGATCTTCGACATCGTCGCGCGTCACGGCAGCTTCACGCGCGCCGCCGAGCAGCTGTGCGTCACGCAGGGCGCCGTGAGCCGGCAGGTGCTCGCGCTAGAGGCGTTCTACCAGTTTCCGCTGTTCAAGCGCACGCCGAAGGGCCTGACGCTGACGGCCGAAGGCGAACTGCTGCTGCCGACCGTGCGCGAGAGCTTCGCGCGTATCGAGGAAGTATCGATGCGCCTGTCGCGCCGGCGCACCGAACTCGCGCTGAAAGTGCCGACCTGCGTGATGCAGTGGATGCTGCCGCGGATCATGCGGTTCCAGGCCGAGCATCCGGACCTGCAGGTGCAGATCACGACGACGTGGCAGCATCACGTCGATTTCCGCATGGAGCCGTTCGACGCCGCGGTCATCTACGCACCCGCGTCCGGACCCGACATGCATGCGATCCCGCTGTTCGACGAGCGGCTCACGCCCGTGTGCGCGCCGGGCCTGCTGGAGCGGCAGCCGCTCGCGCGCCTCGACGGCCTGGCCGGCCATACGCTGCTGCATCCGACCCGCGATCACCGCGACTGGAAACTGTGGCTCGCGCACGTCGGCGCGCCGCACGTCGACGCGACTCGCGGCCTCAGCTTCGAGACGCTCGACCTCGCGACCCATGCGGCGATCGACGGCTACGGCATCGCGATCGGCGACCGGACGCTCGTCGACGAGAACGTCGCCGCGAACCGGCTCGTGCTGCCGTTCGACGTGTCGATGCCGACGGGAATGGGCTACTTCTTCGTGTATCCGGATTGCGTCGAGCAGCAGGAGAAAATCCGGCTGTTCGGCACCTGGATCGCGAACGAGCGCGGGTGATCGATGGACGTGGCGGCCGCCTGAATCGGGCGGCATGGTTCGCAGCGCGACGCCCGGCGCTGCAGCGCAAACGGCGCCACGCTTCGCAAGCCGCGTCTGCGTGATCGGCCGATGCGCGCGCCCGCCCGCGCAAACCCGCGCAGCCGCTACCCCACCGACCGCAGCGTCCCGAGCAGCACCTTCCTGCAGCTCGCGATCATCAGCGCTTCCGGATCGCGATAGCCGGTCAGCAGCCACGCGGCACCGACGTTCGTCATCGCGCCGACGAGCGCGAGCCCGATCAGCCGCTGCTCGGCCCGCTCCGCCGCCGTGGCCGCCTCGCCCGATGCGCCCGATGCGCCGATCGCCATGATCAGCTTGCCGAAGTCGATCAGCACGCGCTGATACGTCGCGTCGGTCTCCGGGCTTACGCCCATCACCTCGAGCATCAGCACGCGCGCCGCGCACGGGTCGCGCAGGAACGCGAAGAACGCGGCCAGCCCCGCGTCGACGCGCGCATCCAGATCGCCGCCGCGCGCGGCCACCGCCTGCGCGACCGCGTCGTGCAGCTGTTCCGCATGATGCAGGTAGGTGCAGCGCAGCAAATCGTCGGTGCTGTCGAACGCCGCGTAGAAATAGCGGTCGTTGAGCTTCGCTTCCTGACAGATCGACCGCACGGTCGCCTTCCGGAAGCCGACCGTGCCGAACACGCGCGTCGCCGCGCGGATCAATGCGTCGCGGCGCTCCGCCGCGCGTACCTCGGGCGCCACGCCGCCGTACGCGCGGCCCCGTTTATCCGTTTCGAGTGCTTTCTCCATTCCGCTATTTGACATCAGGACACCCGAAAACTAAAGTGGTGACGAAAAACACCACAATAGACGCGCCGCCGGCGCAGCGCAAGCGGACACGGGAGGAACGACGAATGAAGGGATTTTCCGGCAAGGTCGCCGCGGTCACGGGCGCCGGTTCGGGCATGGGCCACAGCCTCGCGGTCGAGCTCGCGCGCAACGACGGCGCCGACCTCGACGTGCTGATCGTCGGCGCCGGCCTGTCCGGCATCGGCGCGGCCTATCACCTGAAGCAGCGCTGCCCGTTCGCGAGCGTCGCGATCCTCGAGGCCCGCGACGCGATCGGCGGTACCTGGGACCTGTTCCGCTATCCGGGCGTCCGTTCGGATTCCGACATGTTCACGCTCGGCTACAGCTTCCGCCCGTGGCACAGCGACAAGGCGATCTCCGACGGCCAGACGATCCTCGACTACATCCGCGACACCGCGCGCACCCACGGCATCGACAAGACGATCCGCTACGGCCACAAGGTCGTCGGCGCGGACTGGGATTCGGCCCGCGCGCGCTGGACGGTGCGCGTCGAACGCACGCACGGCGGCACCGTCGAGCCGCTCGTGCTGACCTGCCGCTTCCTCTACATGTGCAGCGGCTACTACGACTACGACGCGGGCTACCTGCCCGACTGGCCCGGCATGGACACGTTCGCCGGCAGCGTCGCGCATCCGCAGCACTGGCCGAAGGACCTGTCGTACGAGAACCGGCGCGTGATCGTGATCGGCAGCGGCGCGACCGCGGTGACGCTCGTGCCGTCGATGGCGGGCGTTGCGAAGCACGTGACGATGCTGCAGCGTTCGCCGACCTACATCGTGTCGCTGCCCGCGCGCGACAGGATCGCGAACGCGCTGCGCCGCGTGCTGCCGTCGGGGCTCGCGCATCGGCTCGTGCGCGTGAAGAACGTGCTGCTGACGATGTACTTCTACAATCTCGCGCGCCGCAAGCCCGACCAGACCAAGAAATTCATCATCCGCGCGGCGGGCAAGCAGGTCGGCGCCGGCTTCGACGTCGCGAAGCACCTGACGCCGCGCTACGAGCCGTGGGACCAGCGCGTGTGCCTCGTGCCGAACGGCGACCTGTTCCAGGCGATCCGCGCGGGCCGCGCGTCGATCGTCACCGACGAGATCGAGCGCTTCACGCCGACCGGCCTGCAGCTGAAGAGCGGCCAGCGGCTCGACGCCGACGTGATCGTCACCGCGACCGGGCTGAAGGTGAAGATGCTCGGCGGCGCGAAGGTGACCGTCGACGGCCGCGCGGTCGACCTGTCGGAGACGGTGTCGTACAAGGGGATGATGTACAGCGACGTGCCGAACCTCGCGTCGTCGTTCGGCTACACGAACGCGTCGTGGACGCTGAAGGCCGAGCTGATCGCGCGCTACGTGTGCCGGCTGCTCAACCACATGCGCGCAAACGGCTACGATACCTGTATGCCGCGCCGCTCGCCCGGCGATCTCGGCGACGTGCCGGCGGTGAACCTCAGCTCGGGCTACATCCAGCGCGCGGCCGGCATCCTGCCGAAACAGGGGCAGAAGAAGCCGTGGAAATTCCACCAGAACTACGTGCTGGACCTCGCGTCGCTGAAGTTCAGCCCGCTCGCCGATTCGGCGATGCAATTCGAACGGCGCGCAAAGGCCGACGCGGCTGCTGCACCAAATTCTCAACCCGCGCTTGAACCCGCGCCTGAAACCCGCTGAGGACGTCATGAGCCATGCTTTCCATCTGATCCTGCACGTGCTGATCGGCGTCGCCGCGGTGCTCGCGGCGCTCGCGCTGTTCACTGCATACGTCGCGCGGCGCGTGACGCGCGCGTTCCCGCCCGAAGGCCGCTTCGTCGACGTCGGCGGCGACCGCATCCATTACGTCGAGTACGGCAACGGCCCGCCGATCGTGTTCGTCCACGGGCTCGCGGGGCAATGGCGCAATTTCGCGTACCTGCCGCTGCAGCAGCTCGGGGAACGGCATCGCGTGATCCTGATCGACCGGCCGGGCGCCGGCCGCTCGGTGCGCGGCGCGCGCTCGCAAGCGAACATCTACGCGCAGGCGCGCACCGTCGCCGGCTTCATCGACGCGCTGCAGCTCGACAAGCCGGTGCTCGTCGGCCATTCGCTCGGTGGCGCGATCGCGCTCGCGGTCGGCCTCAACCATCCGGAGCGCGTGAGCCGCCTCGCGCTGATTGCGCCGCTCACGCATCCGGAAGCCGCGCCGCCGGGGCCGTTCCGCGCGCTGCTGATCCCGTCGAAGCTCGTGCGCCGCTTCGTGTCGTGGACCTTCGCGATTCCGATGACGATCCTGACCGGGCGCAAGGCGGTCAGCGCGGTGTTCGCGCCGGAAGCGGTGCCGCACGATTTCCCGATCAAGGGCGGCGGAGTGCTCGGGTTGCGGCCGCGCAGTTTCTACGCGACGTCGTCGGACCTGATCGCGGTGCCCGACGACCTGCCCGCGATGGAACGCCGCTACGCGTCGCTCGCGTTGCCGGTCGACGTGCTGTACGGCCGCAGCGACCGCATCCTGAACTGGCGCAATCACGGCGAGGCACTCGCGCAGAAGTCGCCGCGCGTGCGGCTGCGGGTCGTCGACGGCGGCCACATGCTGCCGGTGACGATTCCGGGCGCCACCACCGAATGGCTGATCGATGTCGCGGCGGCGCCGATCGAAGCCGAAGCGCCGGGCGCGCAGGTCGCGCCTGTCGTTCACGCCGGGCGCTGACGCCGCGCCACGCGGCGAACGCCGCCGTCGCATGGCGGCGCCCGCTGCGTGAAGCGGCGCCGACGCCGGCTCAGGCCTCGTCGTCGGGCAAGTTCAGGCCGAGTTCGGCGATCACCTCGCGCGCGCTGCGGAACGCCTCGACCGCAGCCGGCGCGCCCGCATACAGCGCGCTGTGCAGCAGCACCTCGCGAATCTCGACGAGACTCGCGCCGTTGTTGAGCGCGCCGCGCACGTGCCCCTTCAGCTCGGTGCTGCGGCCGAGCGCCGCCAGCATCGCGCACGTGCAGAGGCTGCGCGTCTTCAGGTCGATCCCGCCGCGTTGCCACGTGCTGCCCCACGCGTGTTCGTTCAGCCAGTTCTGCAACGGCCGCGAAAAGCCGTCGAGATCGCGCATCGCGCGCTCGACGAACGCCTCGCCCATCACGTCGATGCGACGCGCCTTGCCCTTCTCCCTGTCCTGTTCGCTCATGTCGGTGTCCTGGATCGATTTGGGGGTGTCTGTTTGGTGACCGGTCTGGTTGCGGGTCTGATTGCGGGTCCGATTGCAGGTCCAGTCGACGCTCCGGTTGACGGTATACGCAAACCCGCCCGGGGGCGGGTGCATTCGCGTCATGTTCGCGGTGTCCGGCGAAGGCGTCAAAGACGCCGTCCTCGGTCGGGCGCCGCGCGGGAACGCGCGGCCGCCGGATCGCCGGATGCCGGCGCGTCGCAATGGCCGTTCAAACGCCCGGACGGACGCCGCCGACGCTACGTAACGTTCCGCCACGCGTTACGGCCGCTTGCGGGAACACTGCGTCGCATAGGGTGAACCCGACCGGTAAAAACGCCTTTATTCTGAACAAAAGACATCGAACTTCGCGCTTCCCGCGAGGAATACCACATCAATCGTGGGCAATCTTCCATGGCGCGGAAATTGCAGTGTTGGCCGGGACAAATTCAATCGTCGAGACCAACATGCAAAATTACTTCACAAAAACCACGCTCACCCTTGCCATTTCGTCACTGCTCGCGCTGTATGGCTGCGGCTCGGTCGATGGTCCGTCGGCCACGGCCGCCTCCATCAAGCCGAGCACGTCAGGGACGTCGGGAACGTCAGGTACATCGGGTACATCGGGTACCTCGGGTACATCGGGTACATCGGGTACATCGGGGTCTTCCGGAACGTCCGGCAGTTCGGGGACGTCCGGTAGTTCGGGGACGTCTGGAACTTCGGGCACGTCCGGTACTTCGGGCACGTCCGGTACTTCGGGCACTTCGTCCGGCACGTCTTCGGGCACTTCGTCCGGCACGTCTTCGGGCACCTCGTCCGGCACGTCTTCGGGCACCTCGTCCGGCACGTCTTCGGGCACCTCGTCCGGCACGTCTTCGGGCACCTCATCCGGCACGTCTTCGGGCACCTCGTCCGGCACGTCTTCGGGCACCTCGTCCGGCACGTCTTCGGGCACTTCGTCCGGCACGTCTTCGGGCACCTCGTCCGGCACGTCTTCGGGCACCTCGTCCGGCACGTCTTCCGGTACATCGTCAGGCACGTCCTCGGGCACCTCGTCCGGTACGTCCTCCGGTACATCGTCCGGTACGTCCTCGGGCACGTCCTCCGGCACGTCTTCGGGCACATCCTCCGGCACCTCCGGCTCGACCCCGCTCGGCAGCATCCTCCAGCAGACCGGCAACCTCGTCACGTCGCTCGGCACGACCGTCGCGACCGGCGGCTCGCAAGTCGGCGGCGCGTCCAGCAACCCGGCGGCGACGAGTGTCGGCAATGCGGTCACGAGCCTCGGCAATGGCGTGCAGTCGCTCGGCAACGGCGTCGCGGCCGGCCTCGGCTCGATCGGCGTGTCGCCGAATCCGCTCAGCCCGACGCTGACCTCGACGACCGGCCTGCTGAGCGGCGCAGGCGGCGCCGTCAGCAACCTCGGCAACGCGGTCACGAGCGCCGGCAGCGGCCCGCTGGCGCCGCTCGCCCCGGTCACGACGACCGTCGGCGGTCTCGTCAACACGGTCGGCAACGTGATCAGCACCGCGGCGTCGGGCCTGAACACGACGTTGAGCAGCACCCCGATCCAGAACCTCGGCACGCAGGTCGGCACGCTGATCAACCCGATCACGAACACGCTGACGGGCGGCGTCCAGAACCCGGGCACGTCGCAGAACGTCGGGACCACGACCGGCGTCGGCACCCCGGTCGGCAACCTGCTGACCACGATCGGCAACGGCCTGGGCACGGCCGGCTCGACGGTCGGCAGTTCGACGGGCAATCCGGCCGGCACCTCCGCCGGCAACGTCGTCACGCAACTCGGCAACACGGTGACGAGCGTCGGCGGCCTGCTCGGCGGCAATACGGGCAGTTCCAGCAGCGGCACGAGCGGCAGCAACCCGCTCGCCCCGGTGACCAACCTGCTCGGCACGCTCGGTTCGGTCGGCAGCACCAGCGGTACGACCGGCACCAGCGGCACCAGCCCGCTCGCACCCGTCACCAACCTGCTCGGCACGCTCGGTTCGGTCGGCAGCACCAGCGGTACGACCGGCACCAGCGGCACCAGCCCGCTCGCACCCGTCACCAACCTGCTCGGCACGCTCGGTTCGGTCGGCAGCACGAGCGGCACGACCGGCACCGGCACCACCAACCCGCTCGCGCCGGTCACGAACCTGGTCAACTCGCTCGGCTCGATCGGCGGGACGACCGGCACCGGCGGCACCGGCAGCACCAGCCCGCTCGCGCCGGTCACGAACCTCGTCAACACGCTGACGCCGATCGGCGCGAGCCTCACCGGCACGGCCACGTCGCCCGGCGGCAGCAACGTGACGGGCAACCTGACCGGCGCGCTGACGAACGGCCCGGTCGGCACGCTCGCCGGCTCGCTGACGTCGCCTGCCGGCACCACCGGCGCAGGCGTGACCACGAGCCCGAGCGGCGCAACCGGCACGGTGACGACGCCGTCCGGCAGCGGCACCGTCACGGGCGGCCTGACCGGCAGCTCGAACGGCGGCACGGCGGGCGCGACGAACCTGCTCGCGCCGGTGACGAACCTGGTCGGCGGCCTGCTCGGCGGCGGCATCAAGAAGTAATCGACCGGCAAGGCCAGGCGGCCGGGCACACAACAAACCAACGCCCGGTCGCCAGCCGGCGCCGCCCGCGCGGCGGCGCCGGCCTCATCCATACGAGGACCACATGAACTCCACGCTCGAAGGCGTCGCCGTCGTCCAGGATCGGCCGCCCCGCTCCGCCACACCGTTCCGGGCCGGTCTGCTCGGGATCACCGCAGGCCTCTTCGCGCTGTGGATCACGCGCAACCAGCCGGCCCTCGACGCCGCCACGCGCGCGGTCATCGCAAGCCTCGCGATCATCGGCACGATCGCGCTGCACGAACTCTTCATCTCGCGCGTCTACCTGCGCGCGAGCGCCGGCCTGTCGCGGCAGGCCGTGCGTCCGCTGTCCGTCGCGCGCGTCGCGGTGCGGCTCGGCGCGCTCGCGTCGATCTACGCGGGCATCGGGATCCTGTACTGGCTGCTGCCCGAATATCACGGCGCGTTCTACCTGCCGTTCTGGTCGCTGCTGCGCTCGCTCGCGCCGTACGTGATCGTCGCCGCGCCCGTCTACTTCGCGTGGATGGATCGCCACCAGCGCGAGACCGACGACGCGTACCTGCTGTGGGGACGCTTCCTGTTCCGCGGCGAGAAGCCGGCGAGCTGGCAGCCCGTGCGCGAGACGCTCGCCGGGTGGATGGTGAAGGCGTTCTTCCTGCCGCTGATGACCGTGTACCTGTCGAAGGATGCCGACCACCTGAGCGCGTCGCTCGCCAACGCAATGCATGCGCCGATGTCGCTCGCGCTGTTCGTGTTCATGTACGACCTGTCGTTCACGATGGACCTGATGTTCGGCACCGTCGGCTATCTGTGCACGTTCCGCATCCTCGACAGCCACGTGCGCACCGTCGAGCCGACGACGCTCGGCTGGCTCGCGGCACTGATCTGCTACCAGCCGTTCTGGTCGCTGATCTCGAGCAACTACATCCACTACGAAGGCTCGATGTTCTGGGACAACTGGCTGCTGTCGGCGCCGGCGATCCGCGTGGCCTGGGGCGCGACGATCATCGCGCTGCTGCTGTGCTACGCGCTGTCGACGATCGCATTCGGCCTGCGCTTCTCGAACCTGACCCATCGCGGAATCATCACGTCGGGCCCGTACCGTTTCACGAAGCATCCGGCCTACATCACGAAGAACCTGTCGTACTGGATGGTCTCGGTGCCGTTCGTCGAGCCGCTCGGCTGGCAGGTCGCGCTCGCGCACTGCGCGGCGCTCGCCGCGGTCAACCTGATCTACTACCTGCGCGCGAAGACCGAGGAACGCCATCTGATGCGCGACCCCGACTATCGCGCGTACGCGGCATGGATCGCCGAGCACGGACTGTTTGCGCGGATCCGGCGCGTGTTCGGGCAGCAGCAGGCGGCCTGACGACGCGCGGGCGAGCCCGGGCCGCCCTGGCCTGGGCCACTTGGGCCACTTGGGCCACCTGAACCACCCGGGCCACCATCAAGCGACGGCGCGAGCTCGACGGTCGCCGCCAATACTGCGTCCGGCCGGGTGACACGCCCTTTGCCGGCATTCGCCAGCCCCTCCATCTCGAAAATCGGCCAGCTTGCGGCCAATTGTCGCGAAACGACGCGATTTACCGCTTTTCGTCGCCCTTCCCCGCCAGCCCGATTGCACGACTGACCGGGCTCGCGTATGGTTCTGGCCGTCCGCATGCGCGACGCACCGGCCGAAACACCGAACGAAACACGCGCCGCGCCGCCACGGACACCCGACCGTCGTCCCGCACGACGGCCGTGCGGGCGCTGCCCGCCGTTCGCCGTCTCCGCGACGCCGCCCGCCGGCGCCGCGCGTTCATGAGGAAAGAGGCGTGATGCACAAAGTCCTGATCCTGATTGCGCTCTGCGTAGCGGGCCTCGCCGCGATCGCCGCCGGCTTCCAGCGCATCCCCAGCTGATGCGCGGCCCCGGCTCGCTTGTCGAGCCTGGGGGCCGCGCCACCCCGCACCACCCGTTTCCCGCCGCCATGACCCGACCATTCGACACGCTCGACACGATCCCCTTTTGCCATGCGCATCGACGTACAGCATTGCCAGCACACCATCGACGATGAACTGGATAGCCTCCACGCCCGTCTCCATCGGCCCGGCGACCGCCTGCACGGGCTGCCGGCCGTCCCGCTCGGCACGACGGGCCTGATCGTCCGCCACCGCGAGGCGGACGGCGAATACTTCCTTTACGTCGAGGATCCCGCGACCCGGCAGCTCGCGGGCAGCACGGTGTTCAACCGGCTGCCGGAAATTCCCCGCCGCGCGGACCGCTACCTGCGCGCGCCGCATTCCCGGTTCCGTTCGTCCCATCAGCGCCGCGGGCTCGCGACCGCGCTGTACCGCTGGAGCCTCGACGCGGGGCTGTGCCTGATCAGCGGCGCGCGGCAGTCGGTCGGCGCCGCGCACCTGTGGACGGCGCTCGCGCGGGACTACCGGCACGGGTTCGCCGATGTCGAAGGGCGCACGCTGCGCTATCTCGGCGAGCAGGTGCCGGACGACGTGCACGGCGCGCTGCATACGCGCCGCCTGCTGCTCGGCCGCGGCTGGACGATGGCGGACTTCGCGCAGGCGACCGGGATGACGGATGGGCCCCATCAGAACCGATGCACGATGCCGGCCCCGAACGCGACCTGGCTGCGCGATGACGACGGCGTCGAGTTGAAGCCGTCGCCGATCGTCGCGGTCGCTTCGATGATGCTGCCCGCGCCGTTCGTGCCGAGCGTCTGGCCGTTCGCGCGCTGAAAGGCTTCGAGCGCATAGAGCCCCGTGCGTTTCGACAATGCGTAGTACTGCGACAGGTTGAACTGCTGGTACTGCGCGCTGTGCCGGATGCCGTTCGCCTGCGTCGCGCGCGTGTAGCTGTAGCCCGCGGCGAGATCCCACACCGACGCGGGCTTCCAGTGCAGCACGACGCCGCCCGTGTTGAAGATTGCCGTGTCGGTGAACTTCGACGCCGCGCCCGGAATGTACTGGACGTTCGAATAGGTCGCGGTGATGTCCCACGCGTCGTTGAACTGGTAGCCGCCGCCGACCGCGAAACGCTGCTGCGCGCGTGCCGTCTGGTAGCCGTTGGTCAGCGCGGACACGCCGATCTGGCTGCCGCCGTTCGTCGTCGTCGAGTCCGCTCCCCATGCGCCGCCCGACGTATTCGAATTGTTGATCCGCGAGAAGCCGACCGCGAGGCCGACGGGGCCCATCGCGTACTGGACCGCCGCCGCCCACGTCGAGCCCTGGTTGACGCTGCCCGGCACGCCGCCGAGCGAATACGAGCCGCTGACCGTGACGCCGTACAGCTTCGGCGACGTATAGACGATCGTGTTGTTCGCGCGATAGATCGTGTCGAGCCCGTCGATGTCGCCCGGATGCGCGCCGTAGAAACCGGTGATCCACGTCGTCGGGCTGTACGGCGACAGCAGCTGGTAATACGACGCGTACTGGCGCCCGGCCGTCAGCGTGCCGTACGCCGGATTCGCCATGCCGACCCACGCCTGCCGGCCGAACATCGCGTTCGTGTACTGCTGCGCGCCGGTGCCGGAATTGAAGCCCGATTCGAGCTGGAAGATCGCCTTCGTGCCGCCGCCGAGGTCCTCCGATCCCTTCAGCCCGAAGCGGCTGCCGGCCCAGACGCCCGGCGTTATCTTGACCACCGACTTGCCGCCCGTCGTCGAGCCGAGCGACGTCTGGCTGCTCTGGTAGGCGATCCCGTTGTCGACGATCCCGTACAACGTGACGCTGCTCTGCGCGAACGCGGGCATCGCGCTTGCGGCCGCGAGCCCGATCAGTGCAGCTTCGATGCGTTTCGACGTCCTTGTTGTCATGCTGCGTGTCTCCTGTGTGAATTCGAATTGTTGTGGCGCGACGCGAATCGCCGGCCGCCGCGCGTCACGCACCGGCCGGGCGCAGCATCCGCCGGACCGTCAGCGCGAGCGGCACGGTGAAGAAGAAGTGCGACATGAACCCGCCGACGATCACGACCGGGTCCAGATAGTTCGGGTGGTTGTCCGATGCGATCGAGATCGCGACATGCATCGCGATCCACGCGATCACCGCATAGAACAGCGCGACGAACGTCGCCTCGAAGCCACGGCGGCGGAACCAAGGCCAGATCGCGGCAAACAGCACGCCCCAACCGAGCGCGAACACGAAGTGAATGCCGGTGCCGACCACATATGCCCAGATGCCGAGCGCATCCTGCACGCCCTTGCCGAACACGAGCCCCGTCGCGTTGCGCGGAATGCCGGCGAGCGGCATCAGGTGCTGCGCACCGACCCAGACGATCGCCTCGTACACCCAGATCGTTATCGCACCGATCAGGCCGCCCGTCAGGCCCGCGCGGATCGTGTCCGCCCGCGCCGGCGTATCGGCATCGCGGGATGCCGACCCGTTGCCGAGACCGTTACCGCTCGCCGTGTAATTGCCGTTCATGCTGCTCTCCTCCGTATCGTCCCGGTCGCTCTCGACCTTCATCCGTACTACGAATCGATTACTGTGCTGCAACTTGTTCCGAACCCGGCGCGAATCAGGCATCCGCGACCGGCGTCGAGATGAACCGCAGCGCGAGCCGGTTCATCATGATCGCGAACGCGGCGACGACGGCCGGCACCGCGAGCACCGAGAACACCGTCGAGAAACTGAACCCGAGCGACAGCAGCACGCCGCCGACGAGCGAACCGAGGATCCCGCCGAACCGGCCGATCCCGAGCATCCAGCTCACGCCGGTCGCACGGGCACGGGTCGGGTAGCAGGTCGGCGCGAGCGCATTCAGGCCCGTTTGCGCGCCGCTCATGCAGAACCCCGCGCACGCGACGAGCACCGGCAGCAGCCCCGACCGAAGCGACCCCATCCCCAGCGCGAAAATGAACACGCCGCCGAGCAGGTATGCGGTGCCGATCACCGCGTTGCGGTCCATCCGGTCCATCGCGTAGCCGACCGCGACTGCGCCCACGGTACCGCCGAGCTGGAACATCCCGGTGATCGCGGCCGCGCGTTCGACCGGCAGGCCCGCGTCCTTGATCAGCGTCGGCAGCCAGCCCGTCAGCAGGTAGATGATCAGCAGTCCCATGAAGTACGTGACCCACAGCATCGCGGTGCTCAGCGCATAGCCGTCGGCGAACAGCATCCGCACCGGCGCCTTTGCCGCGACGGCCGGCTCCGGCGACGTGAAGCGCACGCCCGCATCGAACGTGTGACGGCACACGCGGCCGAGCGTCGCCGTGATGCGCTCGACTGCCGCATGGCGCACGAGCAGCAGGCGGGCCGATTCGGGCAGCAGCCACAACAGCAGCGGCACGCTGACGACCGGCAGGATGCCGCCGAACAGGAACACCGCGCGCCAGCCGAAATGCGGGATCAGCGACGCGGCGACGAAGCCGCCCGCGCCGGAGCCGAAGTTGAAGCCCGTGAACATGATCGTCAGCAGCAGCGAGCGGCTGCGCGACGGCACGTATTCGGACAGCAGCGTCGTCGAGTTCGGCATCGCGGCGCCGAGACCGAGCCCCGTCAGGAAGCGCAGCACGACGAGCTGCGCGGGCGATGCGGCGAATGCGCACGCGATGCTGAACGCGCCGAAGCAGAACACCGAGCCGATCAAGACGACCTTGCGCCCGACGCGGTCCGCAGCCGGCCCTGCGACCAGCGCGCCGATCGCGAGCCCGACCATCGCCGCGCTCATCACCGGGCCGAACGCCGCGCGGCTCACGCTCCAGTCGTGCATGATGACCGGCGCGACGAAGCCCATCACCGCTGTGTCGAGGCCGTCCATCGTGACGATCCAGAAGCACAGGACCAGCACGAGCCACTGATAGGCGGACATCCTGCGTGCGTCGATGAACGCCTTGATGTCGACCGGATCCGTTGGTTTCATCATTGTCTCCAGAAAAAATGTTCCCCCGCCCCGTCGCCTGTCGGCGGCGGGGTCGTTGTCGGTTTGGATGGGGTGACGCGAAGGGTGGCGTCTACACGGGCTACACGGCGTCGGGCACCCGGCGCGTCTTCAGGAACGCTTCGAGCGTTTCGCCACGCATGCTCGCGTACATGCCGAGGTTCGTGATCTTCACGACGCGCGCGAACTTCTCCAGCACGAAGAAGCAGACGCCGTAGCGGATCAGGCCGAGCCAGTCGGTGTCGTCGACGAGGCGGCGCTCGTCGGCGGTGAGGCGCGCCGCGTCATACGCGGCCTGGCGGTCGGACAGCCACAGCTCGCGCGCCTGTGGGCGGCGCATCTCCCAGAAGAAGCGGTTCAGCCGCATCGCCTTGATGCTCTGGCGGATGTCGAACGGATAGGTGCCGTCCAGCGCTTCGATGCCGATCAGTTGAGGATTCATCGCGCGGCCTCCTCTTCGTACACCGTCACCGCCATCGCGGTGCTCGTCGCGAGGTAGTAGCTGCGATGGACTTCGCGGACCGCCGGACCGAGCGCGCCGCGCATCGCGAGCCACATGATCGTCTCGACGCTTTCCGCGCCGCCGAGCCGCACGTAGTCGACGTGCTTCATCGCCGCGAGCCGTTCGGGGTCGTGCACGATCAGGTCGAGGAACGTCATGTCCCAGTCGGTGTTGTTGAAGCCGCTGCGTTCGCCATGCACCTGATGCGACAGGCCGCCCGTGCCGACCACGACGACGTCGAGATCCTCGTCGAACGACTCGATCGCGCGGCGCAGCGCCTGGCCGAGCCGGTAGCAGCGGTTGGCGGTCGGCAGCGGATACTGCAGCACGTTCACCTCGAACGGCACGATCGCGCACGGCCAGCCGTCGTGATGCGGCAGCATCAGCGACAGCGGCGAATTGCAGCCGTGGTCGAGCGGCTTGTCCTGGAAGATCGTCAGGTCGAATTCGTCGGCCACCAGTTGCTCGGCGAGATGGATCGCGAGTTCCGGATGGCCCGCGATGTCGGGCAGCGGACGCTTGCCGGCGCCTTCGTCCGCGAATTCGTGCTGCGGCGACACGCCGAGCGCGAACGTCGGATAGCAGTCGAAGAAGAAGCTGTTCGCGTGATCGTTGTAGAACATCACCATCACGTCCGGCTTGCGCTCGGCAAGCCATGCCGCCACCGGTTCGTAGCCCTTGAAGAGCGGCGCCCAGGCGGGCTCGTTCTGCTTGCCCTTGTCGTACGCCAGTCCGATCGTCGGCACATGCGACGTGCCGATGCCACCTACCAATCTTGCCATGTCGAATCCTTCGGTTGCGTCAGACCGTTCCGCCGGCGCGCATGCCGGTCGCGGTCGTCATGGATCGGACGATAGCGGAGCGGGCCGGCCGGCCGGAAGTACGGGTAAACCGTAGACGGCGCGACGGATGTCGTGCCGGATCGCCGGATGCGCGGCGTGCGCCGTCCGCTCAGCCGCGCCACGCGGGCGTCTCGCGGCCGGCCCACGATGCATGCCGCCGTTGCATGCGCCGCCGGCCCGCTCATCCCCGATAAATAAATCAGATACCAATAGAACGAACTCGCAATCCGCGCGCCGGCCGTGGCCGGAAACGCGATGCACCGCTATACTCCGTGCGAAAGCGGTGGCGCCTGAGGGCGTCCGCGAGGCACGGTACGGCGTGCCGGCCGTGCACGCGCGAGAAGGAAAAGGCATGC
Organism: Burkholderia sp. MR1-5-21; assembly: GCF_053427715.1. NCBI lineage: Bacteria > Pseudomonadati > Pseudomonadota > Betaproteobacteria > Burkholderiales > Burkholderiaceae > Burkholderia > Burkholderia sp. MR1-5-21. The sequence continues at coordinate 5,091 of NZ_JBSAXD010000025.1, read as the reverse complement.
ACCGGCCGGTCGTCGCGCAGCGCCGATGCGCGTCCCGCGTTCTTCACCCGTTGCCTGCGCGCACCGCGCGCCCGACTCGACCGTGACCCGACCCGACCTTCTGAACCTCGCCCACCTCCGCACCTTCCGGCTCGTCGCGTCGGCCGGCAGCGCGACGCGCGCCGCGGACAGGCTCTATCGCGCGCAATCGGCCGTCACGCGGTCGATCCAGGAACTCGAAACGGCGATCGGCGAACCGCTGTTCGAACGCAAGCCGTCGGGCATGCTGCCGACGCCGGTCGGCCGCACGGTCCTGGAGCGCTGCGAGCGGATCTTCGGCGAACTCGAGGAGCTCGCGCAGTGGTGCGCGGCGCGGCAGACGCGCCGGCGCGCACCGGCCGACAGCGCGGTGCCCGCGTACCTGCTGAACACGCGCCGCCTGCAATTGTTCGTCGCGCTCGTGCGGCACAAGCACATGCCGACCGCGGCCGCGATGTTCGGGATCAGCCAGCCGGCCGTCAGCAGCGCGATCCGCGTGCTCGAGAGCGGCGCGGGGCTCACGCTGTTTCACCGTGGTCCGCGCGGGATCCTGCTGACGCCCGAGGGCGAGACGTTCTCGCTGCACGTGCGGCGCGCGCTCAACGAGCTGCGCCACGTGCCCGACGACATCGCCGCGTTGCACGGCAACATCCAGGGCGCGGTGACGGTCGGCGCGCTGCCGCTCGGCCGCACGCTGATCCTGCCGAAGGCGATCGCGCGGCTCAGCGCGCGGCATCCGGGCGTGCGGGTCGCGACCGACGAAAGCGCGTACGAGACGCTGGTGGCCGGCGTGCGCGCGGGCGACGTGGATTTCGTCCTCGGCGCGCTGCGCGAGCACGATGCGGCGAGCGGGCTCGTCAACGAGCGGCTGATGTCCGACGACATGGTCGTGCTTGCGCGGCCCGATCACCCGCTCGCCCGCGCGCGCGGCCTGACGGTCGCCGACCTGCGTCACCTGCAGTGGATCGTGCCGCGCAGCCACGCGCCTGCGCGCGGCCTGTTCGAAGCGCAATTCCGGCGCTTGAAGATGAAGCCGCCGATGCCGACCGTCGAAACGGCCGATCTCGCGGTGATTCGCGGGCTGCTGCTCGGCACCGACATGATCGCGGTGCTGTCCGCGCAGCAGCTGCACGTCGAATGCGCGTCGGGACAGCTCGCAGTGCTCGACGTCGCGCTGCACAACACGCGCCGCGACATCGGCCTGACGACGCGCGCAAGCGGCACGCCGTCGCCGGCGGCGCGCGCGCTGATCGACGCGATCCGGCTGGCGGTGACGGATGTGGAAAGGGAGATGAAGGGCGGTGTGGTCCACTCGGCCGTCGGGTCCTGACGGGCCGTTCCCCAAGGTTGAAATGGCGCGAAGAAATCAGGCAGGTCAGCATCCTGCTTCGAGACGGACAGCTAATCATCACCCCTCTCCCTGCCATGCCTTAAACAACAAACCCGGCTTCCGCCGGGTTTGTTGTTTCATGCCCCAGGCTCTCATTTGAACCACGGCCCGAATCTCTTCGGGTCGTCGCTCAACATTCCTGCATTGTGCAACGGCTTCGGCAAGTACCTCACAAACACCATGAACTGAATAACAATTACTGGAAGCCCAACTCCAAAGACAGAAACACCATCGCTCCAGCCAAACAGCTTTCTGCAAATACCGATCACCACAACCGTGTTGCAGCCAGCCCCGAACCCAGACGCCAAACAAATCACAAACCAGATTTGGAGCGTCGCGTATAGTCTGCGCCAGTTCACTTCTTATCCCCCACTGCCTGCCGCACGTCATTGACTACTACAGCCCCCTTTGAACCAACACCAAGAAGCAATGCCCCCTATGTCGTGCCATACGGCCAAGGCTGCTTAATGAAGGGGAGCAATTTCACGTTGTCGACGCGTGGAACCGTAACACCAAACATCGAAACGGGACGATTGAGACCATCGGCAACACCAATGTTTAACGGAACCGGCGCCCTCTATGCCAGTACTGCGGCACCGAAGTTCAGCCCATCATAGGCAACATTTCCCCAGCCAGCAGGCAACACCTGATTGAAACCCCAACGCAAAGGATTATCGCCAGGAGCATTCACGCCGTTATAGCGGTTGTACAGGCCACTGCCACCCTCGACCACTTCGCTCATCCCGAAAGCCGCCATCCAACCACCCACCGTACAACCAAGACCTGTCGTGCAAAGCCCAGCCCCTGTCTTCGCCGTCACGCCCCCAACGACCATCTTGGCAGCATCCTTTGCCACGCCGACTGGATCAGTCTTGAGCGCATCACCAACTTTCTGCAACGGTGTATATTCAAACAACCCAACTTCCTTCTGCTGGTTTACCCAATCCAGTTGCGGCTTCAATTGCGATGCATCGACCTCGCTCACGAAATTCTTGATCCGTGCCTCGCTCCCCTCCGGATACTCCGCCCAGCACTCCCCCCCGATCACCACTACCGCATCGCCAACAGAGAAATGACCGAACAGGAGATTCAGGACCGCATCCGCCACGACGAACAACTCGCCGCTGAACGACTGCCTCGCCAGCGACGCCGTTCGAAGCGCGCTTAAATACCAAGCCCGGCAACAGCCGGGCTCGTCGTTTCAAACTCTAGCGACCTGATCTCTTCTTTTCGTAAAACCAGATCAACGTCCCAATCAACAAACTGGACACCACTACGAATACCGCCAACCTGCCTACTCGATCCCACGTCGGCAATTGATATGGTATGTCGTCAAACAGCCAGAGCACTGCAGGGCCGGCGGCAAGTTCCGAGATAGCAACGCCAATCCCCATAATAAGGAACCAAAGCAGCACGTTGTATATCCAGCGAAACCATTCAAAGCTGGTCTTCGGTTTCATTTCTTCCCGGCTCCGTCAAGCCCGTTCTGTACAGTGGCGCCCGCTTTCTCTTGCACCACTCCCCCAACTGCACCACCTGCCCATGACGGAATTGGACTCATGGGAACATACTTCGAGATACCCATACCGATATCCTGCCACTCCTGCCGATACCAAGGATTCAACACGTCATTGAGCTTGCCCTCAACTTTGGACCCAAGCGGATATCCAATCACAGTCCCTACCGCCGCGCCTCCCATAGCCGAATTCGGGTTCTGGCCTTGCAATGCCGAACCGGTCAACGCGCTTCCGATTCCCATCATGAACACCGGAACAAACTTCATCCCCGTCGATGCCGCTCCCGTCGTAGCCGCCAGCGCAAAGCTCGTCCAATCAAACGGCTGATTGCCCGTAAGTTGTACTCCGCCATTCGTTATCAGACCAACTGCCGCACCAATACCCATCATGCTGGCCGGAGCCAACGAACCACCCGTCACCAACCCAAGCCCCATCATCCCCGCACCCGCCAGCGTCGTTCCCACCGGATCTTTCTTCATGTTCAACGTCACCAGTTCGTTATACGTCTGCCCTTGGCCCAACTGCTGCTGCCCTCGGTCATACGCACCCTGATTCGGCTTGATGTACTGGCCGTTGTAATCGTGATTCGCATACTGCGGATCGTTCTTGTAACCGTCGCAGTTCAAATTCTGGCAACCCACGATTCTCCGAATCTCGTAGTCATGCTTGCCGCCTGATGCCTCCGCAGTCTGTTTGTCCGAGTTACGCAGTATCTCGGCAACAATGCGACTCTCCGCCTGCTCCACGCTGATTCCCAACTTCTCCGCTACGATCTTCGCGTCCTTCTTGGCCCACGCGTATTCATCAGGATGGAGTTGGCGATTGAACCGAACCCGGTCATAGCAGGGTTCATTGCTATCGCGAATGCCTCTTTAACAGCACAATTCCAACAATGGCGACCGCCGACAGTGTTCCTTTTATCACAACACTTTTATAATTGACCATACCAAAAATGTTTTCGAAATTTATTTTATACAGGCAGCCAGGCACAAATACGCAATGAAAGCAAAGCCCCAGAATCCAAATAGCAAGCAATCCTAAAACGCATATTATCCACACACCAATAGATGCAACCACCCATCTCATCATTTTTTCTGCTCGCTGAATTTCGGGATATTTTTAACAGCCGAACCAGTAATTTCTTGGCTCACCCCACCGGCAGTAGTGCCGAGCACCACACCAGAAGTGTTCGGCCTGAAGAGATTCCATCCACTACTGGACCAGACGCCCGGCGTTGACCAATTCGGGGTATTGATAGTTGGCTTGATGGCATTGCCAACCCAAGACTCGCCAACTTTTCCAATACCATAACCCACCGTGCTAAATAAGCCGCTCGTAGCACCAGCCCCAATCACACTGTCATTCTTCCCCTGCAAAACATTATTCAGCGCAGTCGTCGTTGACCCACCAATCGTATTCACAAATACGTTCCAGCCTAACCCACCATAAGAACCAGCCGCACCTGTCGCGAACGCACCGGCCACATCAACCGGGTTGACTTTTCCATCCTTGTAGTATTGCGCGCCCGCATTGATCCCTGCACTGATTGCTCCCGTCCCAACCGGTGACGCCAACGCCCCCGAACCCAACACCCCGCCGGTACCAAATATCGGCGCCCCCGGCAACGCCGCAATCGGCCCGCCGACTGCGATCCCTGCCGACCCCACTGCCGCCCCTAGCGTGAGCTTCCCGTACATGTCTTGGTATGCCTGGTCCCGGCCCGCCGAGTTCACAATCGCCTGACCTGCCGGTACGTTCATACCAACACCATTCGGGTAGTACTTCGCGTACATCTCCACATTCGCCCTCTGCTCCGGCGTCGCATAGAACATGTACCCCGGACCGCTATTGCCATCGGCCGGCAGCATGCCGTGAGCCTGACTCAGGAAGTCACTCGCACGTTGATTCCACGTTCCCGACGAGCCGCTCTGCACTTGCAAATTAGCCTGCGTCGTGAGTTCGCTATGCGCCTGTTCAAGTGTCAAACCGTATTTCTTCGCATACGCCGCTTCCTTTTCATTGATCCACTTCTTCTCTTCAGGATGCAACTGCCGATTGAACCGATCAACGTTGTACCCCGAAAACGCCCCCGCATCACCGCCCACCGCTCCTCCGGCCCCCGTCGCGATCACGTTCGCGATGATGTTGCCGAGCGCCTGGTTCATA